>DATGPD010000097.1:0-3774 GCA_035305285.1 Planctomycetota bacterium | reverse complement strand
GACATCCTCGGCTGGACGAATCCGGTGTTCCGCGGGCTGCTGGACTGGATCACCGGTCCGCCGGAGGAAGCGCCGCCGCGCCGCAGCCGCTGACGCGCGTCAGCGCGGCGGCATCGCCACGGGAACGGCCGGCTCCGTCGGTGGCGCCGACGCGAGCGCCTGCGCGATCCCCTGGCGCAGCGTCGGCCGCGCGAACGCGAGCGCCTCGGGGAGGCGTTCGGAGCTTTCGGTCGCGAGCCGCGCGGTGAGGTCGTGCAGCAGCTCGCGCGCGCCCGGTACGGCGTGCACTTCGGGCCAGCTGCGCAGCAGCCAGCGCGCCGCGCGCTCGGGCTCGTCGAGCGCCGCGAGCGCTTCTCCGAGCGCGACGACGACCTCGGCCGTGAACCCCGTGGCCTGCGCCTGGCACAGGCGCAGTTCGGCGGCCAGGCGGTGATCGCCGGAGCGGCGCGCGATCTCCGCGAGCAGTGCGAGCGGCGGCCCTTGCGGCGTGCGCGCCCCCGCGCGCGCGTTGATCGCGTGCCGGCGCGCGCCGTCGAGGTCGCCGGCATACATGCGCTCGACGGCGAGCGCCAGCCAGCCGTTCGAGCCCTGCGGCGGCGCGCGCGGTTCGAGCCGACGCGCGCTCATGAGGTGGCCGGCCGCGAGGCCGGGCAGCACCGCCAGGGTCCGCTCGTGCACGCGGGCTGCGGCCGGCTCCGCGAGGTCGTGCACCAGCTCGGCGACTCCGCGGCGTGCGACGTCGAGCGAGGGCTGGAAGTCGAGCGCGGCCTGGAGCGACCGCGCCGCATCTGCCTGGGCACCCGCGGCGCGCTGGCAGAGGGCGAGCGCGACGTGGGCGAGCGCCGCCCACATCGGGTCCACGTACGCGGTGTGCCGTGCGACGAGGGCGACGGCATGCCGGGCGTGCGGCTCCGCCGCGCCCGGGTCCGCCGCGAGTGCGCTTCGGCACGCGCCGAGCGCGGCGGCGAGTTCGAGGTGCGCGGCAGCGCGCGCGGCGAACGGCACGTGTGCGAGGGTGCCCCGCTGGCGGACCGCGATGCGCGCTCCGCCGCCGTCCGGCGTGACGACCACCTCGATCGTGCCGCGCGCGGCCGCGGGCAGTACGGTTTCGGGCTCGGGTCGGATGCGGACCGCAGGGTCGAGCGCCGCGTGAAGCGAGCGCTCCTCCAGTTCGAAGGCGAGGCGCGCGTTGCCGGCGCCGCGCAGCACGCGGTCGTGCCCCTCGTCGACGCGCATGCGGAACGACCCGTCGGGGAGCGCGAAGGCGAGCGCGCCGGCGGCCCACGGGCGGCCGTCCGCACCCGGCAGGAGCCGGCGAAGCACGGCGGCACAGATCGCCGCGCTGCGTTCGGGCGGCTCGGCGGAGAGCAGGACGCGCTCCGCGTCTTCTTCCCGCAGCGCGCGGCAGCCGGCGTTCGCTGCCGTGATCAGCAGGCTCACTCCGGCCACCGCGACCCGGGCCCAGGCGACGTGCTTCCCCACGATGCTCCCGTCCGGGTGTCATCTTCCACGACGCATTCCCCAGGACTGCGGCAACGATCGACACCCGGCGCGGCACTCTTGAGGAGAATCCCCACGGTGTCCGTCGCGCCGGTGGGGCGGGCGGCTCGGTCGGCGCGCGCGCGCCCCGCGCGTGCCGTCCGGCCGGGTGTCAGGAGGCGGCGAGCGCGACGGCGAACGCGATCGCCTGGCGGTCGCCGTGGCTGAGGCTGAGGCGGAAGCCGGCGATGCCGCGTTCGGCGGCGACCGCGGCCGCTCGCCCGTGCAACGCGACCGACGGCTCGCCCCTGGGGCTACGCACCACCTCGATCTGCGCGAACCCGACGCCTTCGCCGAACCCGGTGCCGAGGCACTTCATGACCGCCTCCTTGGCGGCGAACCGCGCCGCCAGCGAGGGCACCGGCCGCGCGCGCGCCATGCAGTACTCGCGCTCGGCGGCGGTGAACACGCGCGCGAGGAAGCGGTCGCCTTCCGCGTCGAGCAGGCGTTCGATGCGGTCCAGGTCGACGAGGTCGACGCCGACCGCCACGATCGCGCTCGCGAAGCTCTTCTCTCGTCCGGGCAGGCCCGGCATGCTACCGGGCCGCTGGCAATGCGCCCATGAACTCCGAGCCCCTGCGTGCCCTGGTCCTGATCTGTGCGGCTCTGGCCGCCGCGTGCGGCGGCGAGCAGCCCGCGCCGCAGTCGCCGTCGAGTCCGACGCCGCCGCCCGCCGAGGCTCCCACGCCGACGCCGCCGCCTGCGCCCACGCCGTCGACCGACGCGGCGGCCGTCGACCAGGGCGGTCCGCCGGTCGACGAGTCCGGGGCGAGCAACGACCCCAAGGACTACCCCGGCCTGAAGATCGAGACCTTGCGCCCCGGCGACGGGGAAGAGCTGGTCGTGGGCAAGAAGGCCAGGATCCACTACATCGGGACACTGCTGAACGGCCGGCAGTTCGACAGCACGTGGCAGCGGGGCACCGAGCCCGCGGAGTTCTCGCTCGACGGGGTGGTGCCCGGCTTCCGGGTGGGGTTGCTCGGCATGAAGGTGGGGGAACGGCGCCGGCTGACGATCCCCGGCGAGTTCGCCTACAAGGAGGCCGGTAGCCCGGGCGCGGGCATCGGCCCGAACGAGACGCTCGTGTTCGACGTCGAGCTGGTGGACGTCGTCGACTAGAAGGTCGCTCCGCATGCGCTTCTGCTGGACAGCTTCCGCGCGTGCCGGTCGCCGGGCAGGCGCGTCTCCTCCCCGTTCCGCACGCAGGCCAGGCCGATGAATCGACGCTGCAACGTTCCTCTCCCCGTCGCCCTCGTGCTCGCCGGCCTCGCGCCGGCCGGCTGGATGCTCGCCCCGCAGGACGCGCCGCGCGCCGGATCCGGCAAGGTCGCGTTCGTCGACCTGCACCGCGTGTTCCAGGCGGACGCGCAGCTCAAGGACGACCTCGGCAACATCGAGAAGCGCAAGGTGGAGGCCGAGGCGAAGCTGAACGAGATGAAGGCGGCCTACAACGAGCTGCGTTCGCAGGCCGAGCTGCTCGAGCCGCAGGGCGGCGACAAGTACGTCGAGGCGCGCGCCCGCCAGGCCGCCAAGGAGGCGGAGATGAAGCAGTATGCGGCGAGTACGCAGGCATGGCTCGACCGCGAGGTCGCGGAGCGCAACCTCAAGGCGCTGGAGCGCTACCAGAAGGCGATCGCGCAGCTCGCCGCGAGCCGCGGCATCGACGTCGTGCTGCGCCTGATGGTCGCGGACGACAGCGAGAGCCTCGGAGCCCGCATGCAGGCGGCCGAGCGCGGAATGGTGCTGTACGGCCACAAGAGCCTCGACATCACGGGCGACGTCATCGATCTCTTGAAGGCGAAGTGACGGGGAAGACCGTGCCACGCCGCTTGCAGCGCACCCTGAAGTCGCCGGCCGAGTTGCGCGGCATCGGGCTGCACACCGGCAAGGAGACGCGCGTCGTCCTGCGGCCCGCGCCACCGGGGGAGGGCGTCGTGTTCGTGCGCACCGACCTCGCCGGCCACCCGGAGATCGCGGCGATCGGCGAGAACATGACGGTGCGCGAGCGGCGCTCCTGTCTGCGCAGCGGGCCGGCGGAGGTGTTCACCTGCGAGCACCTGCTCGCGAGCCTGAGCGGGATGCGGGTCGACAACGTGTCGATCGAGATCGACGGCGAGGAGGTGCCGGGCATGGACGGCTCCGCCAGGGACTTCGTCGCCGCGATCCGCGCCGCCGGCATCGTCGAGCAGAACGCCGAGAAGCCGACGTTCTCGGTCAAGGAGCCGATCTACGTGC
>DATGPD010000096.1:0-2303 GCA_035305285.1 Planctomycetota bacterium | reverse complement strand
CGATCCACGGCTGGTTCTGGAACGTGTTGCGCACGAGACCGATGACGCGCAGGCGCTGGAAGGTCGTCGCGTCGTAGATCTCCTGCAGCTGGTCGCTGGCCTTGGACAGGAACAGCAGGCCGAACACGTCGTCGAACTCGGCCTTCCGCCAGATCGGCTGCTCGGTTCCCCACGCGTGGAAGTTCGCGTAGTCGCTGGGCACGAACTGGGTGAAGAACGGGTTCGAGATGCGGCCGAGCGTCGCGAACTGGATGTCGAATTGCACCTTGACGTTGCGGAACGCGTCCGGGTGCTCGCGCACCTGCTTCAACGTCGTGATCACCGTGTTCTTGATCTGCTTGCCATCACGCCACTGGGCGTTGCCGCTCATGGCGAGGACGCAAGGCAGAGCGAGAGTCAAGCTCAGCGTAGGAAGCTTCATGTCAGCCCTGTCTCTTCTTGCCTGTCTTGTTGAGGACCTCACCGCCTCAGCGGATGAGCAGATCCATCAGCCTGCGCATCGCCTCGTCCAGCATCGCCTCGGGCAGACGGTCCCCGCGGCGCACGAGCTCCCGCAGGATGTCGACGCGCCGCGACCGATCCGTCGGCCGCTCCATCAACTCCGCGATCAGCTCCTCTGCCGAGGGTTCCTTGCTCCCCATCCGATGCCGTTCGAGGTCGCTGCACTGTTCTTCCGCCGTGCCGCACCACGCGGCGCTGCACAACTCCCGGTCCTATCGACACGCCGCCTCGCCCGCCTTGACGGCATCCGTCGCCGGTGCCCGGCCGGCGCGACGCAAGGATCGCAGCCCCGTGCAACTCCGAGCGCCGCGGGCGCGCACCCCGGGCCGGCGACGGCACGCGGCCGACCGCGCGCTCGGACCGGAGTCGCCCGCTCGCCGCTCAGCTCCGCGCGTCGGACGCCGATCCAGGGGACTCCGCCAGGGAGACCACACGATGCCGCAACCGACCCGTCTGCCCCGCCTGCTGGCCGTCCTGTGCACGTTGCCGGCCGCAGCGCAGAACACGCTGCAGATCAACGAGATCGACTTCGACGAGCAGTGGATCGAAGTCGCCAACTTCGACAGCCGCCCCGCCGATCTGACCGAGTGGTCGCTCTACCAGGCGACCCACTCCACCAACCTGCCCGGCGCGTACTGGTGGCCGTTCCCCGTCGGCCTCGTGCTCCCGCCCGGGGAGGTGCTGCGCGTGCGCTGGTTGAACCCCGTCCAGCAGGGCAACACCAACCCGCTCCTGCTCGACACCGGCGCGACCTCGTGGCATTTCCTCTTCTTCCTGCGCGGCGAGCCGCTCGACCGCGCGGGCGGCGCGCTCGCGCTGGTCTCGACCCAGCGCGCCGAGCGCGTGAACGATCCCGAGGTGTACCGCGACTTCGTCGCCTGGGGTGATCCGGCGCCGTACCCGCGCGAAGACCTCGCGGTGCAGAACGGGCGCTGGCTGCCGGGCGCGCGCACCGCGCCGCCGCTCCCCGGCCACAGCCTCGCGTTCGGTTCGCACGACCTGGGTGAGCCGACGCCGCCGGACGCATTCTTCCGCGACGCCTCGCCGACCCCGGGGAGCGCGAACCACGCCGGCGAAGCGACTGCGCTCTACGGCTATCCTTGCGTCCTCGGCCTCGGCCCGCCCTCGCACCTGTCGTTCGCGTCTCTGCCGGTGCACGGCAACGTCGACTTCCGCGTGACCGCCGACGCCCTCGGGACCGGGCACACGCTGTTCGCCTTCGTGTTCGGCCTCCCCGACGAAGCCGGCACGCCGTGGCTCGCTCCCTGCCGGTGCTATGTCGCGTTCCCCGGCCCGCTGGTGGTCATTCCGGCGGGCGTCACCGGCGAGCGCGCCGAGCTGCGTCCCGACCTGGGCTCCGTCCACCTGCCGCCGCGCCTGGCCATCCAGGGCGTCGGCCTGCGCGCCAACGGCTCGACGGTGATGACCAACGGCGGGTTGATGACCCGCTAGCCGGCCGCGCGCGGCTCTGCCGCGCGTCAGCGCCGCCGCAGGAATGCGAACGCGGTCGACCCCCACACGCGCAGGTCGACGTCGAGCGTCGGGTCGAAGTCGTCGACGTCGAGCTGCCCGTCGCGGAAGTGGAAGCACACCACACCGCGCGGGCTCGTGCGCTGCAGCAGGCGCTGCGCGCGGTAGGCGGCGCGCACGGGGTCCTCGGCGACCGCGGGGTAAGGCGGGTCGAGGAACACGATGTCGGGCGGCACTTCGCCGTCTTCGCCCTCGAACACGATCGACGGCGGGTCCCACGCGTCGACCTTGAGCACGAGGCTGCGCCGCCGCGCGTCCTCGCCGAGGATGTC
>DATGPD010000095.1:0-4531 GCA_035305285.1 Planctomycetota bacterium | reverse complement strand
GGGTTGTCCTTGCCGACCACGCCGTCGGTCGTGTGCGGCCCGTAGAACCAGTGCACGCACACCGCGATCATCGGGTCGTCGATCGGCCCGAGCTTCTCGATCGCCTCGTGCGGCTTGCTGATGAAGCCCTCGACGAGGTAGCTGTCGTGCCCCAGCTTGGCGAGCGCGCGCTGGAGCTGGTCGGTGACCTCGCGGTAGTTGGGGACCGCGACTTCGTTCGGCTTGGGCCGGGCGTCCCCGGGCCAGAACAGGGCGATGCGCGACATGCGTTCGAGGAGCGTGGGACGCACCGATTGTGGCGGCGCCCGCCGGCAACAGAAGGGCGGGGAAGGGAATCGTCGCCGCGGACCGGAGGGTCGGGGCGCCGACGCGGGCGCATCGCGCCCGGCAACGCGCGTGGACCGCCCGGCCGCAAAGCGCGCAACGAGCGCATCGCCCCCCGCGACTCCTCCGCCGCCTCGTGTTCCCATGGCCGGGCCCTGCTCCTCCCCCCGGCCGCGACTCCTGCCACGCCGTGCTCCGCCTGATCGAAGCCTTCCTCATGCCGCCGCTGTTCGCGCTGCTGGTCATCGCCGCCGCCTTCCTCGTGCGGCGGCGGCGGCCCCGGGCAGGCGGCCTCGCCCTCTTCCTCGGGTTCGCGCTGCTCGTCGCCGGCAGCCTCCCCGTGGTCGGCAGCGCGCTGCTCCGTTCGCTGCAGACTTCGCCGCCGCTCGACCTCGACCACCTGCCGTCCGGCCCGCGCGCGATCGTCGTGCTGAGCGCGGACATGACCGTCCATGCACCCGAGTACGGCGGCCAGACCGTCGGCCCGATGACGATGCAGCGCCTGCGCTACGCCGCGCGCCTGCGCGCCGCGACCGACCTGCCCCTGCTGGTCTCGGGCGGCATGCTCGCGCACCACGAGGAGCCGCACGCGGTCTCGATGCGCCGCGTGCTGGAGCGCGAGCTGGACGCGCCGGTGCGCTGGATCGAGGACCGCAGCACGACCACCGCGGAGAACGCACGCTTCACCGCCGAGCTGCTCCGCCGCGAAGGGATCACGTCGGTGTTCCTCGTCACCCACGCGTGGCACATGCCGCGCGCGCGCGCCTGCTTCGCGGCGCACGGGATCGAGACGGTCGCGGCGCCGACCGCGTTCGCACACGCGCCGCGCGACTGGTTCGCGGGCTGGCTGCCGCGCTGGACCGCCCAGCGCGACGTCGCGCTCGCCCTGCACGAGTGGCTCGGCCGGGCGCACCTCGCCCTGTTCGGCGCATGAGCACCAAGGGACCGCGCGCGTCCCGGAGCGAGACCGTCCCGTCCCGGGACCGACGCAGCCGCGCGTGCCCGTGCGCACTCCAGTGGCCCCACGGCGCGGCCGATGCAGGAGCGGCCGCAACGAGACCGGACATGAAGCGAAAGACCATCGGCCGCCGCCGCGACGAGCGCCGGGAGACGACCGCGAACGCGATGGTGACGTTGCCCGGACGCTCCGGGATCAGCGACGCACCCGCGATCATGGTCGACCTGTCGAACGTCGGCATGCGCCTGCACATGTGGAGCGCGCCGCCCAAGCACCGGCTGGCGCAGATCCGCGTCGACGTCGAAGGCGAGATCTACTCGGTGGCCGGTCGCGTGGTGCGCGTCGAGTCCGCCGCCGAGGGCGGGTTCATGGTCGGCATCGAGTTCGACCCGGAGAGCCTGCTGGAGAACCCGTTCCCCGCGGTCGCGCTCGTGGAAGAGCCCGACGTGATCGGGCCCGTCCGGCCCGAGCGCTGACGCTCCGGGCGCGGCGCGCGGCGGCGTAGAGTCATGCGCCGCTCCGGCTCATGACCCTCGCCCACGTTCCCGCGCGCGCGGTTCCATTCCTCGTCGCCTGCGCCGCCGCCTGCCGCGTGCCGCCGCGCGCGGACGACAGCGTGCTCCTGCCGCCCGACGCTTTCGCCGGCATCCCGTTCGGCGGCGAGGGCCGCATCGAGCGGACCGGCGACGCGCTCGTCCTGCATGCCGGCAACCCGCTGACCGGCGTGCGCTGCGACCTGCCCGACCTGCCGCGCGACGACTACGAGCTGTCGCTCGAGGCGACCCGCGTGCGCGGCGGCGACTTCTTCTGCGCGCTGACCTTCCCGTACCGCGACGCGCACTGCACGCTCGTCGTCGGCGGCTGGGGCGGCGCTCTGGTCGGACTCTCCTGCCTCGACGGCGAGGACGCCGCGCACAACGACACGACGACGTACTTCGCGTTCGACGACGGCCGCCCCTACCGGGTCACGCTGCGCGTCGGCGGCGGCCGCATCCGCGCGTCCATCGACGGCACCCGGGTCGTCGACGCGGAGGTCGCCGGGCGGCAGGTGAGCGTGCGGGCCGACCTCGCCGCGACCGTGCCGCTGGCGGTGTGCAGCTACGCGACGACCGCGCGGATCCGCGACGTGCGCCTGCGGCGCACGGACGCGCGCTGAACGCGCCTCAGGCGAGGTCGAACACGAGCACCTCGCTGCCGTCGGCCAGCGCCTCGATGCGCAGCTCGCCCGGATGCTCGGTCGATGCACCGTCGCCCGCGCCCAGCTCGACGCCGTTCGCGGTCACCTTGCCGCGCGCCACCTGCAGCCACGCGCCGCGTCCCGGCTCGACCGCGTGCGCGACGCCGTCGCCGGCGTCCAGCCGGCCGGCCCACACCGACGCGTCGGCGTGGATCGTGGTCACCGCGCCACTGCCCGGCGGGCCGCTGATCCGGTGCAGGCGGCCGGGCACGAAGTCCTCGACGCGGCGCTGCTCGTAGCGCGGCGCGAGGTTGTTGCTGCGCGGGAAGATCCAGATCTGCAGCAGGTGCACGGGCTCGGCCGGCGACGGATTGCGCTCGCTGTGCAGGACGCCGGTGCCCGCCGACATGACCTGGACCTCGCCGGGCCGGATCACCGAGCCGTTGCCCATGCTGTCCTCGTGCCGCAGCGACCCCGCGAGGATCCAGGTGAGGATCTCCATGTCGCGGTGCGGGTGCATGCCGAATCCCTGCCCCGGCGCGACGATGTCCTCGTTGAGGACGCGCAGGCCGCGGAAGTGCACGTGCGCCGGATCGAAGTAGTCGGCGAACGAGAAGGAATGCCAGGTGCGCAGCCAGCCGTGGTCGGCGTGACCGCGCTCGCCGGCCCGGCGGACGGTGAGCATGGGCCCCCTGTTATGCTGCGCGTGCGCGCGGCAAAAGCTTGCGTCAGCGGGCCTGGCCGTAGAGCGAGTCGATGCGCTTGATCCGGTAGTGCACCGAACTCAGACCGTCGACCGTGATCGCGGCCTCCCACAGGACGTTTCCCGACGGGTCGACCTCGACGACCGCGCCCATGAAGGCGAAGCCGACGATGGTGTTGCCGTTCGGCAGCCGGTCGGCATTGCCGGTGAACGGCGTGTAGAGCGGCGGGTTGTGCCGGAACTCCCACACCATGCGCGCCGTGCGGTCCTCGACGTTCAACTCGTACTCGACCGCGCGGCTCTCCGGCGGGTCGTGCCGCAGGCCGTTGTCGAACATCAGCAGGTTGCCGTTCGGCAGGATCGACACGGAGTGCTGCCCGCAGAACGCGAAGCCGCCTTTCGGGTCGTAGAGCGGGTCGTCCAGGATCTGGAACTGGTTGTTCCGCCCGCCGAAGCGCCACAGGATCTCGCCGGTGCGCGCGTCGATCTTGGTCACTTCGGCCATGTTGCGCCACGACACGATGTAGTTGCCGTCGAGGTCGAAAGCGAGCGAGTTCGGGTGGTCGAAGTCGCCGTCCGGGAACGTGCGCTCGACGGCGGGCTCCTCGATCCAGTCCTCGATCGAGAAGTGGTCCCACGCGTCGAACAGGAAGTCGAGCGTGCCGTCCGGGCGGTAACGCCGGATCTGGTGTCCGGCGAGGTTGGTGTCCGGATGGCCGCCGATGCTCCGCGTGTCCGTGACCCGGATGTCGTAGCTGAAGTAGTGCGTCATCCAGCCGCCGTCGTCGGCCGGCGTGAGCAGCAGCTCGTGGTTGTCGGTCAGGTACGGCGCGGGCGCCTGCACGCGGCCGACGATCTCGCCACCCGGCGTGAACTCGATGAAGTGGCCGGAGGGATCGTTCTGGAAGCCGGTCGTGATGCCGACGAAGGTCGCGTAGTTGCCGTTGGGCAGCTGTTCGGCGTGCGCACCGTTGCCGGGAACGTAATGGTACCACCGCACCCGCCCCTGATCGTCGAACGCGATCACGTAATGCCGCGACGCGTCCGGGCTGGCGAAGTTGGTCAGGTTGAATCCTCCGCTCGACGTACCGACGGCGAAGATCTTCATCCGCTCGGCGAGGAAGTGCGGCAGTGATCCGGTGCGGAAGGCGCGCGCGTCGCTGCGCGAGGTGGAGCCGTCGAGCGTGTACTCCAGTGTCAGCGTGTAGTCGGTGTCCGGCAGCAGCCCGAGCACGACGATCTCCTGTCGGCCGTCGGTGATCGTGCTCACCGGGGTCGCGGTGTCCTCGCCGCCGCCGCTGGCGAGCACCCGCGCCGACGTCACGTCCTTCGCGTCGAACGACACGATCGCCGACAGCACGTTGTTCGG
>DATGPD010000094.1:0-7563 GCA_035305285.1 Planctomycetota bacterium | reverse complement strand
GTCGCCCGCACCAGCGCGTCGGCGACGTCCGCGGCGCGCTGCGAGTCGGGAAACACCTTCTCGAGATCCTCGACGTGCACGCCGACACCTTCCGCGCGCAGCAGCTCGACCACCGCGGACGGCGGCAGCGCGTACAGCGCGTGGCGCAGGAAGCGGCCGCGCCGCGCACCGAACTGCGCCAGGAGGTCGGCGCCCGCGCGCGTCGTCGTGACGTTGCAGCGGCCGCCGCCGCTGATCAGGATCTTGAGGCCGGGCCGGCGGTTCTTCTCCAGCAGGACGACCCGACGCCCACACTCCGCCGCGGCGCGCGCCGCGAACAGCCCGGCGGGCCCGGCGCCCACGACCGCGACGTCGAACCGGTCGCCGCCGGTCAGCTCGCGGCGGCCGGCTGCTGCGTGCCGGCCTCTTCGCCCTCGGCCTTCTTCCGGCGCGGCATGCGCACCAGGTAGTGCGGCTGGTGCACCGTGCTGTAGCCCTTGTTCATCTTCTTGCGCTTGAACGCGCCGCGCTTGCCCGCGCCCGACTTCCGCCGTGACTTCGCCATGGTGCGCCTCAGCCCTTCGTCTTCACCGTCTTGCGGACGATGACGTAGCCGTTGCGATGCCCGGGGATCGCGCCGCGCACGTAGAGCAGGTTGCGACCCTCGTCGAGCTTGACGATCTCCAGGTTCTGTTGCGTCTTGACCTCGACGCCGAAGTGGCCCGCGCGCCGGCGGCCCTTGGGCACACCCTTGCTGATCGAGAAGTTGCGCCCGTTGCTGCCCGGCCGGCGGTGCGCGCGGCTGTTGCCGTGGCCCTGGGCCTGCCGGTGGAAGCCGTAGCGCTTGATCGTGCCGGCGAAGCCGCGCCCCTTGGTCACGCCGGTGACGTCGACGCGGTCGATGTCCTTGAGCACCTGCACGTTCAGCTCGTCACCCTCCTTGTACGGCGGCAGGGTCGACCAGCGGATCTCGCGCAGGAAGTACGCCGGGGTGGCGCCCGCCTTGGCGAGGTGCCCCTTCACGGCCTTGCTCTCGGTGCGCTCGGGCCGCGGGTCGAACGCGAGCTGCACCGCGTAGTAGCCGTCGGGCCGGCGCTCGCGCGCGATCTTGCCGCGCCGCTTGCCGAGGTTGGTCACCGCCGTGCGCCGGTCCTCCGGCAGCTCGGAGATCTCCTTGACCTTGACCTGCGTCACCTTGCAGGGTCCGGCCTGGATGACGGTGACGGGGATCTGCGTGCCGTCCTCGCGGAACAAGGACGTCATGCCGAGCTTCTTGCCGAGAATGCCGATGGTCATCGGTTGGTTGCCGCCGCGGGCGTCGCGAAAGGGCGACGGAGTCTAGGGACGCGCCGGGCGAATGCAAGGACGACGGCGCTTCACGGGGCGCGCGTCCACCACACGCGGGCGAGGAGGGCGCCGAGCGCGGCGAGGAGGAACCACGGGCTCAGGTCCTTCGGCGGCGCACCGAAGGCCGGCAGCGGGCGGTCGGGCGGCGGCGCGGCGCGGAGGTCGGATTCCTCCGGGTCGAGAAGCCCGGGCGCCACCACGACCCGCGCGGTCTCGGCGTGCGCCGCCCGGTAGCACCGGCGCAGGAGCTGCGGAAAGGCCGGCAGCAGCCAAAGGTTCGAGTCGGCCAACCGGAAGGCACAGTGGACCGCGCGTCCGCGCGCGACGACGACCGGCTGCCCGCCGTTCCAGACGAGCGGACGGCCCTCGACCGCAGACGACAGGCGCGCGACGCGCAGCTCGGACAGGTCGAGCCCGCGCAGCAGCGGCTCGGTCCGGTCCCACTCGACGTGCGCCCCGGCCGGCGAAGGCGGCGGCGCGGGTGCCTCCCCCGCCGCGACCAGAGCGGTGCCGAACGTGAGCCCGGGCAGGTCGGCCCACGCCGCGGCCGGCTGCGCGCCGCCCTCGACGAGCACGAACGACGCGCGCGCGTCGTCGGTCGCCGACACCAGGTCGCCGCCGGTCTCCTCGGCCAGCGCCCGCGCGGCGACGCGTAGGACCGGCGCGTCGCTGTCGCTCAGCACGGCGATGCGCGGCGCGGGCGGTGGCGGCAGGACGCAGCGCACCTCGTCGTCGGCGGCCAGCGCGTCCCCGCCCGGCAGGGCCACGACCACCTCGCCGCCGCCCGCACGCCGCACCGCGAACGCCACCGCCTCGCGCGCACCCGGCGCGAGCTTGCAGCGCACCGGTTCGGGCACCGACGCGAGCACGCCGGGCGCGGCGGCGAGGCGCACGTCGACCACCCGTTCGCGCGCGGTGAAGTTCGCGACCTCGACCGACAGCTCGACGTCGGGCAGCGGCCAGGCGTCGTGCACCGCGAATGCGACGAGCGCGAGGTTGTCGGCGGGCGCGCCGAAGCAGGCGAGCGCGCCGACCGCCGGCACGGGCGCGCGCCCGTCGGTCAGCGTCCACAGCGCGGTGTCCTCCGGCAGCGCCCCGACCGCGGCGCGCGCGAGGTCCATCCCGAGGCCGGTGTGCGCCGGCTCGCCGAGCGCATCGGGCGCGACCGCGCGCACGAGCCGGTCGCAGCGCAGCACTTCGACCGAGGCGCGCACGTGCGCCGGCAGGCCGGCGAGCCCGCCTGCGAGCGCGGCGCGCAGCGCGCTCCACGCGCTCCCGCCGCCCGTGTCCGCAGCGAGGCTCGCCGACGCGTCGACGACGACGCGCAGGCGCTGCGGCCCCGGCACCGGGGGCACGCGCGGCCCGGCGAACGCCGCGACCGCGGCGAGGAACGCGACCGCGGCGAGCAGCGTGCGCAGCCACGGATAGCGCAGCGGCCGCCGCCGGCTGCGCAGGAGCGCGTGCAGCCATTGCGGCAGGTACGCGGTGAGCACTTCGCGGTGCGGTCGCGGCGGCAGCGCGAGCAGGAAGATCAGGGCGACGGCGGGCGCCAGCAGGAGGCGCGCGGGGTGGCTGAACTCGATCACCGCGCGAACTCCACGGCAGACCGGCGCGGTGCCCAGGCGAACGCCCACGACGCCGGCGCGAAGTCGGCCGGCACCGGCACGCGTTGCAGCGCGAAGCCGGCGCCGCGGAACACCGCGTCCTGCGCGCGCCGCAGCGCGGCCAGCTCGTCGGCGAACGCGCGCTGCAGGTCGCGGTCGACGCGCACCACCGCGCGCGCGCCGCTCTCCGGGTCGCGCAACGCGACGACGCCGAGGAGGTCGGTGCCGCGGTCGTCGGCGATCTCGGGCAGGATCCCGACGCAGCGCCGGCCGTGCCGGCGGAGCAGCGCGAGCGCCGGCGCGACCGCGTCGGGGGGCACGAAGTCCGAGATCCACAGCCACCGCCCGGCCCAGCCTTCCTCGAGCGGACGCTGCACCATCGCCAGCGGCGCGTGCGCGCGCGGCGCGGCGGCCAGGCTTTGCAGCAGTGCCTCCAGGCTCGCCGCGCCGCGCAGGGTGAGCGCGCGCCCGTCGCCGTGCACGAGGTGGAGGGCGTCGAGCCGCGCGAGCGCGAGTGCGCCGTACAGCGCCGCGAAGCGCAGTGTGGCGAGCCGGCGCGGCGGCGTCCCCGCGTCCTGGCTCGGCGACAGGTCGACGAGCAGGGTGAGCGTACGGCGCTCCTCCTCCTCTACGACCTTCGCGAACAGCGCGCGCGTGCGCGCGTACGCGTGCCAGTCGACGTCGCGCACCTCGTCGCCGCGTCCGTAGCTGCGGTGGCCGGCGAAGGTGCCGCTGCGCGACGCGGTGCGCTGCCGCGCCGGGCCGGCACAGTCGACCCCGTAGGTGGCGCGCGGCGCGCGCCGCACCGCCTCGAGGAGCAGGCGGCGGAACGCGGGCGGGAACGGCGGCTCGTGCGGGTCGGCCGGCTGCTTTCGCGCGCGCCGCAGCCAGCCCATCAGCGACGCTCCGCCAGCGCTTCGAAGTAGCGCTGCACGATTCCGCGCTCGGCGGGCGGGACGTGCCGGCTGTGCAGCGCGCGCTCGCGCGCACGCTCGAACTCCTCGGGTCCGGGCGACGGCGCCACGCTCGGCGCGGCGCGCGACGGCGCGCGCCCCGCCCCCCCGACCTCGACCTCCGCCTGGTGCGCCTTCGCGGGCGCGGACGGACCTTCGCCGAGGAACTGCGGCACGACGAACTCCTCGCGCACCGGCAGGTCGAGCGGCGGGCGCGCGGGTACCGCCGTCCCGGCCTCCGGCTCGCGCTGCGGTTCGAGTTGCGGCGCGCCCCCGCCGCCGTCCGGCTCGCCGCCGTCGCGCTCGCGGCGCGGTGCAGGCTCGCCCTCGTCGCCGGCCTGCGCCGCATCGCCCTCGCCTTGCGCCGGGGCTCCACCGAGGCCGGCGCGATCCCCGGAGCCGAGACCGCCGGGCAGCACCAGAGCCAGGAGGAGCACGAGCAGCAGGAGCGGCAGCAGGTAGAGCAGGCGGCGGCGGGCGCGACGCACCGCCGGACGCGCGACGAGCGCCGGCGCGAGCGCGCCCACGCGTTCGGCGAGCCGCGCCTCGAGCCAGGCCGCCATGCCTGCGGTCGCCCCGCGGCGGTACGGCCACCACGTCAAGAGCGCATCGCCCGCGCCGGCGAGTTCGCCCACCGCGCGCACGGTCGGTCGCGCGCCCGCCGCGGCCGCGGCGACGCACGCCACGGCGACCGCGAGCGCGAGCGCGGCGATCGCCCCGGCCCATTCGGGCGCCGCCTTGCGCGCGACTAACCACGACGCGCCGACCAGCACCGCGCCCCCGACCGCCGCCGGCACGGCGGCCGCGAGGAGCGCGCGGCGGCGCACGCGCCGCACGAAGCCGAGGATCTCCGCGGCCGCAGACATCACCGAGAGTCTACGCCGGCCCGCCGTTCGGGCCGCGCCGCGCGCCGTTCACTTGCCGGACTTGCCCGGCTCCCTGCCGTTCCCGGCCTCGCCGTCGTCTTCCTTGTCTTCCTTGTCCTTTTCGTCCTTCTTGTCCTCGCCGTCGCGCAGCGCCTCGGCCGGCGGGTCGTAGAGGTTCTTCACGCGGACCTCGAGGTCCGCCTTGAGCCAGTCGGGGACGGTGAACAGGAAGTTGCACTGGTTGGAGCGCGCGTATGCCTCGGGGCGGTCCTCCAGCTTGCGGCCGACGTGGAGGACGATCGTCTCGCCGCCTTCCAGACGGTACGTGACCGCGCACTCGGGCGGGTCGAGCCCGATCTTGGCCGGGTCGAGTCCCTTGGCCTTCAACACCTCCGGTTGCAGCGGTGCGAGGAAGCGCGCGGCGTCGACCAGCGACAGCTTCTGCACGAGCGTCTGCAGCTCGCCCTGACGCGGTGCGCCCGTGTCGGGCGGCGCCTGGTCGGCCTGCCACTCCGCCAGCTCGGGTCGCTCCTTGACGAACGACACCGGCTTGTCGGTGGTCACGTTGAAGAGTTCGAACCCCACCGTCTTGCTCAGGTCGGCCTGGTAGATGCGCGTGTCGAGCCAGTCGGTGGCCTCGACCGACGGGGCGAAGAAGTCGGTCTCGTACACGATCACCGCGTCGTTGCTGCGCGCACGCACGTAGCGGCCGCGCACCGTGGTCGACTCCCACTGCGCCGCGCCGCCGACTTCCTTGCCGATCACCAGCTCGGCGAGCACCCGTCCCTGGCGGTCGAACGCGACGACCAGGACGCCCTCGTCCTTGGTGAGGCCGTACTGCTTCAGCTCCTCCGGCGTGGCCTTGGCGCGGTGCACGGCCTTCTCGTCGCGCCGAATCCGGGCCAGATGCTCGAGCACCTCGTCGAACACCTTCTGCCTGCGCACCGGCGCGCCCGCGAGGTCGGTGTTCATCAGCACCCACTTCCCGCCGGCGCCGACCTGCATCTGCAGCTCCGCGACCTGCTTCTGCTGCTGGTCCTCTTGCTGTTGTTGCTGCTGCGCGTCGCCCGGCTCGCGCCAGCCCTTGGCGATCGACACGCCGGCGACCGTGCGCGGGTCGAAGCCCTCGAACAGGAGGGGGAGGTCCTCGATCTCGGTGAAGCGCGCGCGCTCGCTCTTCAGAGTGAGCGTGGTCGGCACCGCGAGCAGCAGCGCGAGCACGAGCAGGATCAGGTTGGTCTTCATGACGATCGCGGGGAACCGGGGACCTCGCTCATTGCACCGAGCCGACGAACGCGGCCTTGCGCCGCGCGCGGCGGATCGCCACCACGAGCCAGAGCACGAGGAGCAGGACCGCGGGTCCGAGCACGTTGACCCACTGCAGGATCGCCGCCTTGCGCGACACGCGCTGCAGGAAGCGTTCGGCCGACTCGCCGGCCATCACGTCGTGCTCGCCGAGGCGGATGGTGCGGTCGGTGCCGACCTTGCTGCGCAGCGCGATCAGGTCGTCGTCCTGCACGAGCCAGTCGAGGATCGCGTTGTAGAACGCCCACGCGCGCTGGTCGCTCGCCGGTCCGACGACCAGCGACCGCCCCTGCTGCAGGTAGACGTAGGTCAGCATGTCGTCGCGCAGGAAGTCGGAGTCGCCGACGACGACGAGCTGGGCGCCCGGCTCGGCACGCTCGCGGAACGGCGGATCCTTGTCCTTGTCGTCCTCCGCGGCGGCGCCCTCGCCGGTGACCGGCGGGCCGACGGCGTCGCTGTCGGTCTGCGCCGACGCCGGCTCGCCCTCCTTGCCGACCCTACCGGTCAGCGGGTCGGGCAGGGGCTCGGGCGGCGGCGGGCGGCGCGGCGGCAGCGGCTTCCCGGCGAACGCCGAGGGGAAGGTGCCCTCGAGGGCGACCATGAGGCCGACCTGCCGGCGCGGCTCCGCGAGCAGCTTGCCCCAGATCGTCGCCTGGAAGCGCTGCAGCGCCTCGAACATCGCGGTCGGTTCGGCGCGGTCGCCGAACGGATTGAGCGTCCGCGGGCGCTTCTCCAGCAGGGTCAGCGGGCTGGTGCGCGCGATCACGTCGCCGCGCACGCCGTCGGGCAACTTGTCGACGAGGTCGACCGGGCACGGCCAGAACAGGTCCGGCCCGATCGTCTGGCCGAGCGCGAGCGGGTGGTCGTTCTTCAGCCCGTGCTTGAACGCCGCCTGGTACTGCGCGGCACGCTCACGGTCGACCTGCTTGGTCTGCGGGTCGGTGGCGAGCTGCACGGCGACCTGCTCGCTGCCCCAGTCGACGCCGAGCGGATGGAACAGGTAGGGGTAGAAGACCTGCTCGTGCTGCAGACCGGTCGTGGTCTGCACGAGGCGCGCCATGAACGCCTGCGCGGTGGCGTTGTTGCCGCGGAACAGGTCGGCGACCAGTTCGGTGCGCAGCTCGACACCGTAGGTGGCGAGCATGTCGACGAACTTCACCTTGCTGTCGCCGGAGTCGTACTCCATCGGCCACACGACGTAGCTGCGGTGGTCCTGGTTGCCGATGTCGACGTCGTCGGTGTCGGCGAACACGACCACCTTGCCGCCCGACATGAGGTACTGGTCGATGGCGTACTTGGCGCGGTCGTTCAGGTCGCGCGGCCGGACGAGCAGCAGGATGTCGGTGTCCTCGGGGACCAGCTTGCCGTCGCTGAGGTCGAGGTCGCTGAAGTCGTAGCGCGTGACGTTACGGATCTGCCGCCAGCTCTTCGGGATCCCCCGGCTGCCGCTCTGCAGCGGCGGCGCGAGCACCTTGACCTTCGGCTTGTCGACGACGGTCAGTTCCTTGA
>DATGPD010000093.1:0-2147 GCA_035305285.1 Planctomycetota bacterium | reverse complement strand
CAACATCTGCGACTTCCACGTGGTCATCGACAACAACGTGATCCGCCCGGTCGGGCAGGGGAGCGCGCTGGTCTTCGCGCGCTGATCACCATGGCCCGCCTCACGCTCCACGACTTCTACCGGACCGGCCAGCAGGACGCGGCCAACGTGTTCGGTCAGGACGAGGTGCGCGAGGCGTTGCGCGAGCACCCTAGCTACACCGACCGGCAGATCCTAGACGACATCCTCGAGCACACCTACGGCGTCAACGATCCGCAGACGAAGGCGGCGTGGATCGCCGATCAGGAGCTCGAGGGGCTGGACCCCGACAAGGCGTGGGCGTCGTACCAGCGCGGCTGGAGCGACCGCGCGATGAGCTACATCAGGGACTGGCGCCCGGCGATCGTGCGCGCGCAGCTCGAGTCCAACCCCCGGAAGGCCCCCATGAGCCGGCGCAACCCCGACGACTTCGACGACAGCATCAAGGACGGCATGGCCCGGGCGATCTGGGTGTCGGCGTTCGCCGACTGGGTGCAGGAGCTGCCGAAGGCGCAGCGGCGCGAACTCGCGCCGGGCGCGGGCGCCGACTGGAACGACGCCGCCGGCGAGACGCCGCGGTCGGCACTCGAGGCCGGCCAGGCGCTGCTCGAGCTCTACGAGCAGGCCAACGACAAGCCGATCGGCGACCTGTTTCGCACGGCCGCCCAGGCCGACGGGCGCAAGCCGACTGATCGCCTGGCCGACCTGTTTGGCCACGCGCTCGCGATGCAGGCGCTGGGCACCGGCGTCGCGTGGACCGACGACCACAAGCCGTTCCCGCTCAAGCGGGTCCAGTTCCAGGCGTGGTTGGACGCCGACCCCGACGACGATCGTGACCGGTGGCGCGTCGACTGGTCGCCGCGGTCGATGGCCAACCCGGCCGGCGGGGGCGGCTTCACCAACGCGCAGATGGTCGCGATGCAGGACGAGGTCCACGCCCAGAACCGCCGCGGCCTGGCCCACGGCCTGACCGAACACCTGCTCGGCGCGCTCAAGGGCGCGCGCGACTTCGCCGACATCCAGGAGCGGATCGCGTCGCTCAACCGGCGCCGCGTCATCACGAACGCCGACGCGCAGACGCTGGGGCGCATGGTGACGCACCTGCGCCGCGTCAGCGCGGCCGCGCTGACGTCCAACCCGCGCCCGCGTGGAGCGCGTGGCAGGAAGGGGCTTCGCTGATGCCGTACATGCTCGCGCCGGGCGCCCGGCTCTACGTCGGACCGCGCGGCCAGATGGAGGAGTCGCTGGGCGCGTGCTGCGCGCCCTGCGCGCAGGGGCGGCCGTGCGCGTCGCTGGGCGCCGTCGACAAGTCGGGCAACGCGCAGCCCTCCTTGAAGATGCTCGCGCGGCAGAACCGCACGATCACCGACACGCTCGTGCCCGCGGGCGCGGGCGGCGGGCTGCGCGGGGCGCTGCCGTACCTGGCCGGCGGCGCGGTGCTGCTGGTCGGCGCGGCCGTGATCCTCCGCCGGAACCGGAAGCGGTAGCCCGATGGCCAATCTGTTCGCCGATCTGCCGATGCCCGTCGCCAACGGGCCGGGCGCCGCCGTGGACGTCAGCGGCATGGGCCGCGACAAGACCGTGGTCGTGCGCGGCGACTTCCCGGGCGCGACGATCACGATCGAGATCTCGCAGGACGCCGGCGGCCTGACCGGCTACGCGCCGGTGACGACGTTCCAGAACGGCGATCAGCGGCGGCTGCTCGAGGTGGCCGCGCGCTACATGCGCGTGAACGTCGAGGGCCGCAAGAGCTCGGTCACGTTCACCGCCAACGCCGACGTCGGCGCGAGCGACATCGGCGCGCAGTTCGCGGCGCTGCCGATGCCGGCCGGCAACGGCGCCGGCGCGGCCGTCGACGTGAGCGCGCTGGGCGCCTACTGCACGTTCATCACCGCGGGCTCCTTCTTGGGCGCGACGATCACGGTCGAGGCCTCCGAGGACGGCGTCAGCTACGCGCCGGTCGTGACGTTCGCGAACTACGGCGGCCAGCAGAGCGCGGTGGTGACCGCCAACTTCATGCGCGTCGCGGTCAGCGGCCGCAAGGCGATCATCCCGTTCACCGCGACGGCGGCGGTGGGGGCGATCAACGACGCCGGCGGCGGCGGCGGCGGCGGCGGCACCGCCGGCAT
>DATGPD010000092.1:0-3723 GCA_035305285.1 Planctomycetota bacterium | reverse complement strand
TGCGCTGGTTCACGACCTTCCTCACCACGTTCCACCGCGAACGGTTCGTCGCGCGCATGCCGGCCTACCTGAACAACCCGGGCGGCAGCATCTGGATCGCGCGCAACGGCTGATCGCGCCGCGCGCGCTCGCTCAGCGCGGCGGGCGCAGGTGGTGCGGCAGGCCGATCCCGAGCCACTGCCCGAAGCGGTGGCCGTCGTCCACGGCGACCAGCGCGAGGTCGCGGTCGCGCAACGCGGGTGGTAGCTCGCACACCCACACGCGCCAGTCGCCGACCACCGGGATGTCGGTGAGCGCCGCGACCACCAAGCCGGTCTCCATGTCGACGATCCACATCCGCTGCGCGAACGACGATGGTCCGGTGAGGAAGGGCACGCCGAACGTCGCCGGCAGGCGCAGGGGACCGATCAGGATCTTGCCGAACCGGCGGTCGCTGCCGCACCACGACGCGTACGCGGTGTGCGGCGGCGGCAGGCCGGGCACGCCGGGCGGCTGGCCATCGACCTCGAAGCCGCCCTCGACGGTGATCGGGCCCTCGATCGCCTCGCCCAGCCGTTCGACGCCGACCAGGGTGCTGTGCGCCGCGCACGACCCGGTGAGCGGATGCGCGCGCCCCTCCTCGTCGATCGCGCAGGCGGCGAGGACCGACGGGCCGTCGGGAGCGATCGCGGCGTAGCCCTGCCAGCGCGCCGTGGTCAGCTCCGGCGGACAACCCGGCTCGTCGCCGTCGAGCGGGAAGCCGCCCGACGCGAGGCCGACGATGACGCCGCGCTGGTCGAGGACGACCACTGTCGCCACCGGGCGCCGCCGCTCGAGGTCCCAGGCCCACCCGCGCACGCGGTGGCCGCACGCCGAGTCGGCGATCCGTTCCGCCGCGGTGATCATGCCGACGACGCGGCCGGCGGGAGCGAGCTCGTAGCGGTCGAGCGCCCGGCTGCCGATCTGCTCGTGCTCGTTCCCGGTGAACACCGACAGTCGGTGCTCGCGCAGCGCGCTCGCCGCGATCAGGACGTGCAGCGGCGGCACGCCGTGCGTCTCGGCGAGCGCCGCGTCGTCGCGCGTGCCGACCTGCAGCATGCGCTTGACGACCTCCTGGCGCAGCGGCCGGTGCTCGACCTCCCACACGCCGTGACCCTGCTGTGACCACAACAGCGCGACGAAGGCGACCGCCGCCGCGTGGGCGAGCGGGGCGCGCCCGCCGGCCGCCGGCCGGCACCGCGACCACCACAGCCAGAGGCTGCACCACAGCCAGAGCACGGGCGTCGAGTAGCGCCCGCTCATCGCCTGCTCCGCGTCGAAGTGCATGCGGCCGAGCGCGGTCGCACCGGCCGTGCCGAGCAGGAAGACGACGTTGGCGAGGATCGCGGGAGCGGCGGCGCGGCACGCCGCCAACCGCACGGCGGCGACCAGCGCAACGGCTCCGGCGAGGAGGGCGACCGCGCCCAGGGTCGCCGCGACCGGGAGGCCGAAGCCGCGGAACGGACCGCCGAGGTAGGCGGCGGCGTAGAGCAGCAGCCGGTGCGGCTCCAGCAGGCCCCCCGTCAGGCGGTGCTGTGCCAGGGTCCGGTAGTCCGTGAAGTACGCCGCGAGCAGCAGCGCGCCGAGCGCGGCGAGCAGCGCGACGAGGCGCCACGGCAAGCGCAGGACGAGCGCGAGCGCGACGAGCACGGGCCACACCAGCGTCCCGTTCGCCATCGACAAGGTCGAGACCGTCGCGGCCAGCACAGCGAGCGCGAACGCAGCCGTCGCGCGACCGCCGCGGCCCTCGGCGCGCGCGCGCGCCGTCGCCTGCAGCGCCAGGAACGACGCGAACGCCGCCATGTAGACGAGGACGAACTGCACCTGGAAGCCCCAGATCAGGTTCTCCAGTTGCACCGCAGAGAACGCCGCGGCCAGGACGACCGCCGCGGCGCTCATCGTGCGCGCGCCGCCCGGCCGCCATCCCGCGCGCCAGGCACGGAACAGCAGCACCGCCAGCAGCAGCGAGGTGGCGAGCGTGCAGGCGATCAGGAACACGTTGCGGCCGCCGAACCACAGCGCGTCGGCGAAGAACAGCAGCCGCGGCACCACGATGCGGTGCTCGTTGTGCTGCGACCACAGGTCGCGGGCGCCGTAGGCGCCGTCGAAGTACCAGTGCAGGCTGCCGACGAAGTCCCACTGGTCCCAGAACGGCAGCGGGTGGTACAGGCGTACGACCTGCACCAGCGTCGCGACGACGATGCCCGCGGCGGCGAGCAGGGTCAGGAAGGGGAAGATGCAGCCCGCGCGGCGCACGCCGGCGCGGGGAACCGCACCGGCCGGGCTGTCGACGACTCGCACGTTGGTCTCGTCCGGTCAGCGCTCGCCGAACCGCTCGCGCAAGCGCGCCCGGATCTTGCCCCAGCGGCGGCGCAGCGACCAGCGCGGTCGCTTCACCACGTCGCGCGGGGGCGGAATCGGCGGCTGGCCGTTCTGCGCGCGCAGCACGTTCCACTGCCGCAGGATCTCGTCGCGGTTGCCCTCGACCGCGCGCGCGTGCCGTTCGGCCGCGTGGCAGCGTTCCTGCCAGTGGCGCAGCTCGTGCAACTCGTGGAACGGCGCGGTGGCGATCACCCGCAGGGTTTCGACGAAGGCGGGATCGAAGCGGGTGCGCGGACTGCGGCCCGCGGCGGCCGCGTCGACCGCGGCGCGGTAGCAGGCCACGGTGCGCTCCGCGGTGCGCGCCCACGAGAACGACGCCACGCGCTCGCGCCCACGCTCGCGCTGCGCTTCGACCGCGTCCCGGTCGCGCAGAGCGCGCTGCATGAGTGCCGCGAGCGCGCGGTGGTCGCGCGGGTCGAACAGCCACGCGCCGTCGCCGCAGACCTCGGGCATCGAGGTCGCATTCGAGACGATCGCGAGCGTGCCGAGCGCCATCGCCTCGAGCGGCGGCAGCCCGAAGCCCTCCTCCAGCGACGGGTAGACCAGGGCGCGCGCGCCCTGCACGAGCGCCTTCATCGCGGCGTCGTCGAGCCCTTCCACCCAGCGCACGCGCGCCTCGAGCTTCAGGTCGCCCACCAGCTCGTCGGTCGTCTCCCCGCGTCGGTGCCACACCTTGCTGCCGGCGCAGACGAGGGTCACCGAGGGGTCGAGCGAGACGAGGGCGCGGAACAGCGCGGCGTGGTTCTTGTGCGGGTAGTCCTTGCCCACCGCGACGAAGTAGTCGCCGGACACCCCGAGGCGGGCGAGCTGGCGGTCGCGCTCGGCGGCGGACAGCGGCACGGTCAGGTCGGGATCGACCGCGAGCGGCGCGACGTCGATCAGCGCCGGGTCGGCGGCGAGGTCGGCCACCGCCTCCTTCGCGACCGACTCGCTGTGCACGAGGATCCGGTCGCAGCAGCGGACCAGCCGGCGCACGAACGAGTCGTACCACGCCCAGGACGCGCGGTCGGGGTGGTACTCCGGGTGCCGGTTGAGGATCGCGTCGTGCACCTCGACGACGCTCGCGCGCGCGGCGAGCGGCAGGAGGAGGTCGCGCGGCGAGCGGTCGGGAAACCAGGTGAGGTGGTAGAGGTCGGGCGGGTCGCGCTCGTCGAGGAGCAGGCGCAGGATGTCCTCGGGCGTCTGCACCTCGACGGGCTCCGCGTTCGCCGGGAACTCGCGCGGCAGGCGGGTCCCGGCCATGACGACCACGCGCAGCCTGCGGATCTCGGGTCGCCGCGCGAGTTCGCGCAACACGTTGCGCTGCACGCGCTCCAGTCCGGA
>DATGPD010000091.1:0-2728 GCA_035305285.1 Planctomycetota bacterium | reverse complement strand
GGCGATCGCCCAGATCAAGCGGTGTGCCGGCCTCCGCATCGATCGCGTCGAACCGGCGCCCGACCGCGAGTTCGCCCGCGACCCGCACTGGGAGTTGGACGTCGCGGTCCGCCTGCACGAGGGTGACGAGCCCTGGTCGCTGCGCGTGTTCATCTCGCCGGCCGAGCCGCTCGGCGACGACCATCTCGAATGGGAGGGATTCACCGAGGCGGAGCGCAGCGAGAGCCTCGCGTCTCGCTGGCGCGTCGGTGTGTGCGGCACGTTCGGCGAACGCGCCGCCGAGGACTTCCACATCGTGCTCAAGCTGCTGTGCGCGCTGTGCCCGCAGCTCGTCGCGGTCTACGACGAGGCGAGCTACCGCGTGCACGCCGGTGCCTGGGCGCTCGACGCGGCGCAGTCCGAGGTGCCGCCGTCGTTCGAGACGCTGTTCAGCGTGCTCACCGTGAACCCCGAGTCCGAGGACGAGGGGAAGCTGTGCTGGCTGCACACGCACGGGCTGGCGCGCGCGGGCTGCATCGAACTGGAGGCGATCGAGGTCCCCGAGCACCAAGTCGACGTGATCGCGGACTTCATCGCGCAGGTCGGCGCGCACTTCCTGGAGTCCGGCGTGCCCGAGCCTGACGAGCCGTTCGCGGTCGGCGAGCGCCTGGAGCTGGTCTGGCTGCCGTGGGAGACCGCGATCCAGCGCCTGCCGGAGGGCCACCTCGGCACGCAGCCCGATCGCGACGAGACGCACGTCGGCCCCGCCGGCGTGCTGTTCGTCCCCGCCAAGGGCGTCAAGCGCCGGCGCTACATCAGCCTGTCGTCGTGCGTGCCGATCCTCGAGCGCAACCCGATCTACTACGTCTCCGACCACGAGGCGGCGCGCACGAGCCGCCTCGCCAAGGAGAAGCTCGCCAAGTTCGTCGAGCTGCACCGCCGGTTCGGCAATCACGAGGACTGGACCTTCACGGTGAAGCTCGGCTTCGAAAGCACGGTCGACGACGAGGACGCGCCCAAGCACGAGCACCTGTGGTTCGAGGTGCACGAGGTCGACGGCAAGACGGTCGACGCGACGCTGCTCAACCAGCCGTGCTTCGTCCCGACGATGCGCGAGGGCGAGCGCCGGCGGCACTCGCTCGACCGGCTGCGCGACTTCACGATCAGCACGCCGCACGGCAACTTCTCGCCGGAGCGGCTCTACCACCTGCTCCGGCTCGTCAACGAGAACGAGCCGGCGAGCGGCAACAACCGCTGACCGCCGCCCGACGGCTCAGCCGCCGGCGCGGCGCGCGAAGTCGTCGGCGAACACGGTGAGCGCGCTGAGCACGGGCGCGGCGGCCATCTCGATCAGCGAGCACAGCCCCTTGCCGCGCGCGAAGTCGGCGACCTTGTGCAGCTTCTCGGCGTAGCCCGGCCCCTTACCGGCGAGCACGCCCTGCAGCACGTGGACGAACTGGTTGGTCTCCATGCGGCACGGCGGGCACTGCCCGCACTGCTCCCGCATGAAGAACTGCGCGACCTCCAGCACCAGCGCGACCGGGTCGTCGCCCTCGCACACGATCCGCACGCCGCCGCAGCCCGGGCTCGTGCCCAGCGGCTTCAGGGTCTCGTAGCCGATCGGCACGTCGAGGTGCGCAGCGGGCAGGAACCCGCAGCTCATCGCCGGCAGGACGGCACGCACCGCGCGGCCGTCGGCGATGCCGCCCCCGCACTCCTCGATGAGTGCGCGGTACGTCGTGCCAAACGGCATCTCGTACACGCCCGGCCGGCGCACCTCACGCCCGAGGGTGAACAGCAGCGTGCCCTTGCTCTCCGCGGTGCCGATCGCGGCGAACGCCGCGCTGCCGTGGCGCACGATCCACGGCACGTGCGCCAGCGTCTCGACGTTGTTGACCGTCGTCGGCATGCCGCCGAGCCCGGCCTCGCCCGGGTACGGCGGCTTGCGCCGAGGCTTGCCGGCGCCGCCCTCGATCGCGTCGAGTGCCGCGGTCTCCTCGCCCGCGACGTAGGTCGTCGGACCGCGCGCGATCCGCACGTCGAAGGAGAAGCCGCTGCCGAGGACGTCCGCGCCGAGCAGGCCGGCCGCGCGCGCCTCGGCGATCGCGCGCTCGGCGGACGCGATCGGCGCGGCCATGTCCTCGATCAGGTAGAGCACGCCCTCGCTCGCGCCGGTCGCGAACGCGCACAGTGCCATGCCTTCGAGCACCGCGTGCGGATGGCGGGTGACCAGGACCTTGTCCTTGTCCGAGCCGGGCTCGTGCTCGCCGCCGTTGGCGACCACGTACTTGCGCGGCGCGGTCCGTCCGGCCGCCAGAGCCCACTTGCGCGCGGTGGGGAACGCCGCGCCGCCGCGGCCGCGCAGTCCGGCGGCCTCGACCAGCGCGAGAATCTCGGCCGGCGACCGGCCGCCGACCGCCTGACGCAGCGCTTCGTAGCCGCCGCGCGCGCGGTAGGCGGCGAGGTCCTCGGTGCCGTCGGGCCCGACGTCGCTGAGCAGGATGCGCACCACGAGCGGCGACGTTAGCGGCGCCGCGCCCGGCCCGCGACCGCCGCGTCGCCGGCGCGGACCAGCTCCCGGTGCCGGAAGCAGGACGTGAGGTGGTCGTTGACCATGCCGGCCGCCTGCATGAAGGCGTAGCACGTCGTCGGGCCGACGAAGCGGAACCCGCGCCGGCGCAGGTCGCGGCTCATCGCGTGCGACACCTCGGTGGCCGCGGGGATCTCGGCGAGCGTGCGCCGGCGGTTG
>DATGPD010000090.1:0-7553 GCA_035305285.1 Planctomycetota bacterium | reverse complement strand
CAGCACCGCGCTGCCGGTGACCGGGAGACTCTCGCTGCCCGCACGGAACGCGACCGTCGCCACGCCGCGCCGCGCGGCGACCGCGCGCGCCAGCGACGCGAGGTCCACCGGCGCCGCCCCCGGCCCCTTGCCGCCGAGCAGCACGAGGTAGGCGTCGAGCAGCTTGCCGAGCCGGTCGAGGTCGCGGCACGCGCGCTCGAGCAGCGCAGCGCGCGCGTCGCCGGCCGGCGTGATCGCGGCCGCGGTCGCGACCCCGGTCAGCGCCGCGGCGAGCGGATTGCGCAGCTCGTGGCCGAGGACCGCGAGGTCGCGCAGCCGGCGATCATCGCAGGTGCTCATCGGCTCGCCGCGCTGGTGCGCTGGTCGGGCCGGCGCGCGAGGTTGTGCAGCTTGATCTTGTTGTAGAGCGTCGTCCGGTTGATGCCGAGCAGGGTCGCGGCCCGGCTGATGTTCCAGTTGGTCTCCTCCAGGACGCGCGCGACGAGCAGGCCTTCGACGCCGCGCAGCGAGCGGTCGCGCACGTCGAGGCTGAACAGGTTGCGCGGCACGGCGTCCTTGCCGTCGAGCCGGCCGCCGGTGAAGCGCGGCAGGTGCGCCTCGTCGATCATCCCGCCCGGACACACGATCGCGGCGTGCTCGATCGCGTTCTTCAGCTCGCGCACGTTCCCCGGCCAGGCGTACTCGCACAGCGTCTCCATCGCCTCCTCGGTGAAGCCGTTGAGCGCCTTGCCCATCTGCCGGCCGAACTGGTCGAGGAAGAAGTGCGACAGGAGCGGCACGTCCTCCGGCCGCTCGCGCAGCGGCGGCATCTCGATGGACATCACGTTGAGCCGGTAGAACAGGTCCTCGCGGAAGTTGCCGGCGGCGACCTCCTTGCGCAGGTCGCGGTTGGTGCTCGCGATGATCCGCACGTCGGCATGGATGTCGGCGATCCCGCCGACCTTGCGGAACGTGCGCTCCTGCAGGACGCGCAGCAGCTTGGCTTGCAGGGCGCGCTGCATCTCGCCGATCTCGTCGAGGAACAGCGTGCCGCCGCTGCACACCGCGAACAGGCCGTCCTTGCCCTCGCGGTTCGCGCCGGTGAACGCGCCCGCCTCGTAGCCGAACAGCTCGGCCTCGAGCAGGTTCTCGGTCAGCGCCGCGCAGTTGATCGCGACGAACGGCCCGTGCCGGCGCGCGCTGCGCTCGTGCACGCAGCGCGCGACCAGTTCCTTGCCGGTACCGCTCTCCCCGGTGATCAGCACGGTCGTGTCCGGGGCGTGCGCGACCTGATCGATGCGCGTGGTCACCGCGCGGATCGCCGGCGACAGGCCGACCAGCTCGGTCGCGGTCAGCTCGCGCACGCGCTCCTGCAGCCAGTTCAGCTCGTTGCGCAGCTGGCGCATCTCCAGGCAGCGGCGGACCACGGCGAGGATCCGGTCGGGCGTGAACGGCTTCTCGATCACGTCGGCCGCGCCCTTGCGCATCGCCTCGACCGTGTTCGCGACCGTGCCGTAGCCGGTCAGGATCACCACGTCGGCCGGCGGCACGCCGGTGCGCAGGGTCGGCAGCACGGCGAGGCCGTCATCACCCGACAGGTTCAGGTCGAGGAACACCAGATCGAACCCGCGCAGCGCGAGCCGGCGGCGCGCGTCGTCGGCGCCCGCCGCGGTCTCGACCGCGACGCCTTCGTTCTGCAGGAGCGTGCGCAGGCCCTCGCGGATGCCTTCTTCGTCGTCGACGACCAGGATGCGGGCGAGGCCCGAGAAGTTGAGCGTCTTCATGTGCCGACTCGTGTCGCGTTCTCCGCCGGACGCTCGCGCGCCGGCGCAGTCACCGTTGCCATTGCCTCTTTCGGCAGGCCGGCTGTGGGACTTTTGAGCGCGCGGCGGAGACCGACCGCCGCATCGAGCGACAGCCGGCGCGGCGACCGCCCGCGCGGCCGGCGTGCAGCGCGCCCGCGCCCGCGCACGCGAGCCTCTCCCGCGCGGCGTGGACCGCCGGACCGGCGTGCGCCGGACCGGCGCGGGGGCCGCCACCGCTCCACGCCATCGGACGCGTGTTTTTCGTCGGGCTGTCAAGACCCGCGCGCGTCTGCCGACAATGGACCAGCAGCAGAGCACAAGGAGAAGTCAGCGGATGGGTCTGAGAGTCAATACCAACGTCGCGTCGATCAACGCGCAGCGGAACCTCGCGCAGGTGACCGCGCGCCTCGAGGGCAACTACCGGCGCCTCGCCACGGGGCTGCGCATCGCAACGGCCGCTGACGACGCGGCGGGCCTCGCGATCTCGGAGCGCCTGCGCTCGCAGATCCGTTCGATCGAGCAAGCCAAGCGCAACGCCAACGACGGCATCTCGCTGGTGCAGACCGGCGAAGGCGCGCTGAACGAGGTGAGCTCGATCCTGACCCGTCTGCGCGAGCTGTCGATCCAGGCCGCGAACGGCTCGGTGTCGAGCCAGGACCGGAACACCCTGAACGAGGAGTTCCAGAGCCTGATCGACGAGATCGATCGCATCGGCCGGTCGACCGAGTTCAACGGCGTCAAGCTGCTCGACGGCAGCGCCAGCACGGTCACCTTCCAGATCGGGTTCGGCACGATCGCCGGGATCGACAGCCTGAGCGTGTCGCTGACTTCGGCGCTGGCGACCACCCTGCAGCTCGATTCGCTCGACATCGGCGCGTCCGGCAACCCGACCGCGGCGCTGTCGACGATCGACGACGCGATCAACGCGGTGTCCAACATCCGCGGCCGGCTCGGCGCGGTGCAGAACCGGCTCAACTCGACGATCGCCAACCTCGGCATCCAGGTCGAGAACCTGTCCGCCGCCGAGAGCCGGATCCGCGACGTCGACGTGGCGCTGGAGACCGCGCAGCTCACGCGCAACTCGATCCTGCAGCAGGCGAGCATCGCGATCCTGGCGCAGACCAACGCCCAGCCGCAGGCCGCCCTCACTCTGCTGCAAGGCTGAGCGCGCGCGGCTCGTTGCCGTCTCGCTGCCCTGCCGCGCGCGCGGCGCGCTCGCCCGCGCGTGCGGTCGTCCGCCGCGTTCTCGCCGCCGCGGTCAAGCCGCGGCGCCGGCCGCCGAACAATGCAACGGCGAATCAGGCGGGCGGGGTAGGTACCAACAGAGAGAACAACGAGCCCATGGGCCTGAGAGTCAATACCAACGTCGCTTCGATCAACGCCCAGCGCAACCTCGCGGTCGCGACGGGTCGCCTGGAAGGCAATTTCCGCCGGCTCGCCACCGGCCTGCGCATCGCCACCGCCGCGGACGACGCGGCCGGCCTCGCGATCTCCGAGCGGCTGCGCTCGCAGGTCCGCTCGCTGGAGCAGGCCCGGCGCAACGCCAACGACGGCATCTCGATGGTGCAGACCGGCGAGGGCGCGCTCAACGAGGTGAGCGCGATCCTGACCCGCCTGCGCGAGCTGTCCGTGCAGGCGGCCAACGGCACGGTCTCGAACCAGGACAAGAACACTCTCAACGAGGAGTTCCGCAGCCTGATCGACGAGATCGACCGCATCGGTCGGAACACCGAGTTCAACGGCATCAAGCTGCTCGACGGCAGCGCCAGCACGGTGAGCTTCCAGGTCGGCTTCGGCACGACGGCCGGCATCGACTCGATCAGCGTGTCGCTCAGCTCGGCGCTGGCGACGACCCTGAACCTCAACTCGCTGGACATCGGCGCCTCGGGCAGCACCTCCGAGGCGATCAGCGCGATCGACAGCGCGATCAACACGGTGTCCAACATCCGCGGCCGGCTCGGCGCGGTGCAGAACCGGCTCAACTCGACGATCGCCAACCTCGGCATCCAGGTCGAGAACCTGTCCGCCGCCGAGAGCCGCATCCGCGACGTCGACGTCGCCTACGAGACCTCGCAGCTGACCCGGAACTCGATCCTGCAGCAGGCGAGCATCTCGATCCTGGCGCAGAGCAACGCCCAGCCGCAGGCCGCGCTGCACCTGATCGGCTGAGCCGGGACGGCGCGGTCGCGCGCGGGCGCCGGCGGGTGCCCGGCGCGGCCGCGCGTCGTTCACCCCCCCCCCCGCGAGCCGCTGCCCGCCGCGATCCGCCGATGCCGGCGCACGGCCGGGTGCGGGAGCGGAACGCGCGCGCGGCGCCTTCCACCCCGCGCGGCCTTCGTGCCGAAGATCGGAACGGCTCTGCGGGCGACGGATCGACCGAACCCACGGAGGACGGCCGATGGGCCTCAGAGTCAACACCAACGTCGCCTCGATCCAGGCACAGCGCGGGCTCGCGCTCGCGACTGGCCGGCTGGAGACCGGCTTCCGCCGGCTGGCCACCGGACTGCGGGTGGCGACGGCCGCCGACGACGCCGCGGGCCTGGCGATCTCGGAGCGCCTGCGCGCGAAGATCCGCTCGCTCGACCAGGCGGCGCGCAACGCCAACGACGGGATCTCGATGGTGCAGACCGCCGAAGGCGCGCTCGACGGAGTGAGCGCGATCCTCGTCCGCCTGCGCGAGCTGGCGGTGCAAGCGGCGAACGGCACGGTGTCCGACCGGGACAGGGAGACGCTCGACGCGGAGTTCCGCAGCCTCGTCGAGGAGATCGACCGGATCGGGCGGTCGACCGAGTTCAACGGTATCAAGCTGCTCGACGGCAGCGCGACGACCGTGGCCTTCCGCGTCGGTGCCGGCGTGGACCCCGGCCGGGACGAGATCGCGGTGGCGCTCAGCCCGGCGCTCGCCACGACGCTCGGGCTGCAATCGCTCGACATCGGCGCCTCGGGCAGCACGTCGGGCGCGATCACCGCCATCGACGCGGCGATCGACGCAGTCTCCGCCCTGCGCGGCCGGCTCGGCGCGGCGCAGAGCCGGCTCGGCACGACCATCGCGAGCCTCGGCGTCGCGGTCGAGAGCCTCACCGCCGCGGAGAGCCGCGTGCGCGACGTCGACTTCGCCTACGAGACCGCGCAGTTGACCCGCAACTCGATCCTGCAGAAGGCGAGCATCGCGATCCTGGCGCAGACCAACACCGGTCCCGAGGCCGCCCTCGACCTGCTCGGCTGACGGTCGTCGCGCGCCTCAAGGCGCGCGCGCCGGCCCGCCGATAGCGCCGATGCGACCCGGGATGTCCGGGCCGCGAAAGCGCCGTCATGTCGAGCCTAGGGATCCACTTCTCCGGCCTCGCCTCGGGCCTGGACACGCGCGCCATCATCGATGCGCTGGTGGCGGTCGAGTCGCGCCCGATCCGGGCGATGGAGGATCGGCAGAAGCAGCTCCGCAATGCGAAGAGCAAGTTCGGCGAGCTGGACGGACTGCTCGACAAGCTGCGCGACGCGGCCGACGCGCTGCGCCGGACCGGCCGATTCCTCGACTACAAGGTCGCGCTCGACGACGACACCGCGCTCACCGCGTCGGTCGGCAGCGGCGCGCAGGCCGGCACCTGGGAGGTCGAGGTCACCGCGCTCGCGCGCGCCAAGGTCTCGGCGTCGAACGGCAAGGCGGACAAGGATGCCACCGGCTACGGCACGGGCACGCTGCTCCTGACCGTCGGTCAGGAGACCCGGCAGGTCACCGTCGGCGGTAGCAACAACACGCTCGAAGGCATCGCCGCGGCGATCAACGGCGCCGGTCTGGGCGTCCAGGCACAGGTGCTCGACACCGGCGGCAGCGGCAGCGAGCGCTACAAGCTCGTGGTCAGCAGCACGAAGACCGGGGTGGAGAACGCGTTCACGCTGACCTTCGACGAGGGCGATCAGGCGCTCCAGGACCTGGTCGCGGAGCTGAACGCGCCGGGCAGCGCCAACCAGGTCGTCGCCGCCTCGGACGCGACGTTCAAGGTCAACGGCGTCCAGATCAGCCGCGCGACCAACACGATCGGCGACGCGATCCCCGGACTCACGCTCGACCTCAAGGGCGTGCACGCGGCCAACGGCAAGACGCGGATCACCGTCAGCACCGACGCCAGCAAGACCGCGGAGAAGGTCAAGACGTTCGTCGACGCGTACAACAAGATCATCGACTTCGTCAAGGAGCAGAACGAGCTCGACGAGGAGGGCAAGGCCAAGAACCCGCTGTTCGGCGACAGCACGGTGCGCACCGTGCGCAGCGCGCTGCGCGCGATCCTCGGCGGGAGCGTGGACACCGGGAACGAGGCGTACGCCCTGCTCGCCCAGGTCGGCATCACCGCCGACCGCGACGGCCGCCTGACCTTCGAACAGGGCAAGCTGGAGACCGCGCTCGGCGACGACGAGAACGCGGTCGAGCGCCTGTTCACCAGCGCCAACGGCGGGATCGCCCAGCGGATCTACGACCAGATCGACACGTTCACCGACGCGGTCGACGGCCTGTTCAAGGCGCGCAACGACGGCTTCGACCGCAGGATCAAGGACCTCGACCAGCGGATCGACGCGGCCGAGCGCCGCCTGGAGGCGTACGAGAGCCAGCTCGTCGCCAAGTTCACCGCGATGGAGACCCTGATCGGTCGTCTGCAGGGCCAGGGCGGCTCGCTCGGTTCGCTGGCGAACCGCACCCCACAGCGCTGAGAACGGAGCCACATGACGCAACAAGCAGCCGCCGCCTACCGGCGCAACGCGATCCTGACCGCGTCCCCGGGCAAGCTGGTCAAGATGCTCTACGACGCCGCGCTCGCCAACCTCGACAAGGCGCACCGGGAGGTGAGCGACGCCGCGACGCGGCGCGGCGCCGCCGCGGGCGAGGCGATCAGCAAGAGCTACGCGATCGTCGGCGAGCTGCGCGCCGCGCTCGACTTCGAAGTCGGCGGCAAGATCGCGCGCGACCTCGACGCCCTGTACGACTACTGCCTCGAGCAGATCACCGCGGCCAACGCCGCCCGGGAGCCGCAGGGACTCGACAACGCGCGCCGCGTCCTGCGCACCTTGAAGGAGGCGTGGGATGTCGTCCTCACCGGGTGAGCCCTCGATCGACGCCGCCGGCGCGTTCGCCGGCGCGGCCCGGGCGTTCGCCGCGGGCGACTTCGCGGCCGCGGCCCGCTGCCTGGATGCGGCCGACGCCGCGCTCGCCGAGCTGATGCGCCGGGGCGGCGACCCGGGCGAAGCGCGCGCGGCGCACGCCCGCCTGCTCGCCGCCGTGCAGGCCGAACGCGAACGCGTCCGCGCCGAGCTGCAGCGCGTCCGCGCCGGCCGGCGCGCGCTGCGCAGTTACGCGCCGCACCGCCCGCCCGGCGACGGTCGCTCGGCGTAACGCCGCGATCCGGGACCGCCGGACCCTCGCACCCGGCCGGTCGCGGACGCCGGGAGTTTCCCTGATGCGCGCCCAGCGGCCGCGGGCACGGCGCGCAACCTAGACTGGAGGCCTCCCTCGTCTCGCCGCCGCCTCCGCCCCGACGATGCTCCGTCACGTCCGCGACCACGGAATCGCGTACCTCGTCGCCGTCCTCGCGACCGCCGCGGTCGCCGCGTTGCGCTCCGCGATCGGCAGCGACGTCGGTGATGCGGTGACCAACATCCCGTTCGTGGTGCCGGTCCTGCTCGCCGCGCGCTACGGCGGCTTCGTCCCCGGCGTGTTCGCGACCGTCCTGTGCGCGACGGCGAGCGTGTTCCTGTTCGTCCCGCCGCACTTCACCTTCC
>DATGPD010000089.1:0-3352 GCA_035305285.1 Planctomycetota bacterium | reverse complement strand
AGATGATCCGCGAGCTCGACGAGCGGATCCAGGCGGCGGAAGCGCCGCCGCGCACGCTCGGCCGATGAAGCGCGTCGCGTGCTGGTTCCTGGCCGCGGTGGTGAGCGCCGCGGCCGCGGGCGCCGCCGCCGGAATGGTGCTGTGCCGGCGGATGCCCCCGCCCGGCGGCGGTCTGCAGCCGGGCGACCGCCGGGTCGTCGAGGACTACGCCGCCGACTTCCGCCTGAGCGCGGAGCAGACCGAACTCCTGCGCGCGATCCTGCGCACGTTGCGCGACGAGGAGGCGGCGATCTACCGGCACAACCGCGCCAAACTGCCCCCCGAGCTGCTCGACCAGTTGAGCGCCGCGCGCCGGGCGGCGGAGACCCGGATCCGGTTCATGCTCGACGCGGACCAGCGCGCCCGCTACGAGCAAAGGCGCGCGAGCGAGAACGACAAGCGATAGCGTGCGAACATGGCCAAAGGCGTAGGTCTCGACGTCGGCGAATACGAGGTGAAGGTGGTCGAGCTGGACGGCTCGTACCGCAAGCCGCGCCTCGCCAAGGTGAACATCGACGGCGTCGAGGGCGCCGGCGGCGACGACGAGGCGAGCCGCGCGAGCGGCACGCTGCACGTCCTCAAGGACGCCGGGATCGCGCGCGAGAACGTGTGCCTGGCGTTCCCGTGTCGCGAAGCTGTGCTGCGGACGATCACCGTGCCGTTCGTCGGCGAGGAGAACATCCGCAAGGTCGTCAAGTTCGAGGTCGAGGGCAGCATCCACAGCCACAACGTCGACGACATGGTCGTCGACTTCCTGCCGCTGGAGGAGCAGGGCAACCAGACCAAGGTGCTGGTGGTCGCGGTGCCGAAGACGATCCTGCGCACGCGGCTGAAGGCGCTCGAGGGCGTCGGCATCGAGCCGGAGGTCGTCGACCTCGACGTGACCGCACTGTACCGCACCGCCGACTGGCTCGGCTGCTTCACGCCGCCGCAGGCCGCCGACGAGACCGGCGAGCGCGCGCCGTACGCCACGCTGGTGATCGACGTCGGCGCGCGGTCGAGCGCGATGCTGGTCGTGGTCGACGGCAAGCTGATCGACATGCGCACGCTGCGCACCGGCACCGACGCGATCGTCGACGAACTGGCCGCCGGGCTGCAGGCGCCGCGCGCCGCGGTGCGCGAGGCGGTGATCGCCGCGCTGCAGACCGGGCGCGACCAGAGCCTGGTGCCGCCGCCGGAGGAGGGCGAGGCCGCTGCCGCGGACGAAGGCGAGCGCGCCCCGGTCGCGGTCAGCGAACTGCTGCCGCACGCGAGCGCGGTCGGCGCGCGCGACCGCTTCCTGGAGCGCCTGCGCCGCGAACTGACCCGGTTCCTCGCGTCGGTCGCGCAGGTGCGCAAGATCGACGCGGTCTGGTACACCGGCGGGGGCAGCCAGCTCCCCGGGGTGGTCGACGTGCTGCGCGACGTGTTCGAGGTCGAGCCGCAGTTGCTCGACGTGCTCGGGCGCATGCAGCACGGTCTCGACGAGAAGGAGGCGGCCGACGTCAACCCGCGCATCGCGACCGCGGTGGGGCTCGCGCTCGGCATGATGGGCGGGCCGTCGCGCCTCGACTTCCGCCGCGAGGACCTCGTGTTCGCGCGCCGGTTCGACCGCATCAAGTTCCCGCTCGCGGTCACCTGCATGCTCGGCGTGTTCCTGCTGTTCTTCCTCGGGCTGCAGAGCTACACGCGCTACCGCACGCTCAAGTTCCAGTACGGCTGGGTGTCGATGTCCTCGCCCGACGACCGGCGCGGCGGCCGCCTGACGTTCCACGGCTACGGCGAGAGCTTCCTGCGCAAGGTGATGACCGCGTACGGGCTGGAGAGCCGGCTCGACCGCAAGGCATACGACGCGCTGTCCAAGCAGCTCGCCGAGGCCGAGGAGTTCACCCACCTGGTGAAGGTGCGCGACGCGCTGGAGAAGTACAAGCGCGCCGAGCAGGAGAACACCGGCTACTACGAGGACCTGTCGCTCGACTCGGGGTTCGCGGTGCTCGTGCGGATGGCCGAGGTCCTGCAGAAGCTCGAGCCGCAGCTCGAACGCTACCTGCTGACCGACGTGCGCCTGGAGCTGCCGCCGCGCGCCGAGACGCGTTTCCTGCAGATGACCTTCGCGGTGCGCGGCGACTTCCGCGCCAAGCACGCCGCGATCAAGGCGGCCTTCGATGAGGACGCGCGGCGGCCGGAGAGCCCGTTCGCCAGGGTCGCCGACGGGACGGCGGCCGACACCAAGCTGTTCGTCGACACCGAGCCCGGCGACGAAGGCTCGTACGTGACGGTGAAGGTGATGGTCAAGCCGCGCTACGACGTGTTCCAGAGGTGAGGCGATGAAGAAGCAGTTCGACCTCTACAAGTGGATCATCATCGTCTCGCTCGTCGTCATGCCCCTCGCCGGCGGCTGGGTGTACTGGCTGGAGCAGAAGATCGAACGGGGCGAGCGCGCGATCGCGCTGGCGACCAGGCCGCGGACCGGCGAGCTGTACACCATCGGCCGCCTGCTGCACGAGATCGAGGTCCTCGCCAAGAGCGCGGGCACGGCGAGCGACGGCAGCGACCCGGGCGTGTACTTCGACCGGCAGATCATCCAGAGCTCCGAGGGGTTGCGCAGCACGGACTACAAGATCGATCCCGCCGGCGCGACGCCGAACCCCGACAGCCGGTCGATCGACCGGATCTGGAAGATCGAGTTCAAGCGCGACAACAAGCCGCTGCCGTTGAGCCGGGAACTGATCCAGGCGGTGCTGTTCAACATCGAGGCGCATTCGCCCGCCTGGCGCCTGCGCTCGCTGCACATGCGCGCCGAGGACGTGCGGCAACTGCAGAATCGGGGCGCCAACCCGCCGCCGGAGATCGGGGACAACTGGACGATCGACAAGATGGAGTTCGCCCGGCGCGAGCCGGACACCAGCGGCCGGCGGAAATGACGCGGTGCGGTCTGACCGCGAGGTGCGTCGGACCGACCCTGCGTCCTTGCGACGGGTGCTGAGGCGCACGGGCAAGCGCGGCGGCGCGCTCGCGCGGTCGATCCAGGCCGTCGCCTGCGCGCTCCTGCTGTCGTGCGGCGGTTGCGCCGAGCTGGTGTCGTACGCCGAGCGGCTCGGCGACCCGAGCACCGGGCGCACCTTGTTCGTCCGCACGCCTGCGGCGGTCGGCGGGTTCGTCGGCTTCGGGCTCGGCCTGCCGCTGTGCGCGCTCGGCTTCCCGGTCACGTACCTGATCTACGAGAACCAGCGCAGCCGGAACCCCGAGCAGGCGGACGCCCTGTCGACCCTGCTCTGGCCTTCGTTCGTGCTGTGGCGCACGGGCAATCTGATCGCCGCGCCGTTCGACCTGA
>DATGPD010000088.1:0-2127 GCA_035305285.1 Planctomycetota bacterium | reverse complement strand
AACGGCTTCGACCTGCTGAACCGGTACAGCCTCGACGCGCACGTGGCCTGGATCGTGTTCCGCGCCCCGTCGGCGTGAGCCAGACAGGTCGGCCGGCTTCCGCCCACGGCGCCGTTCGCCCCGCGCGCACGCCGCTCTGGTCGCGCAGACGGGCGTCACAGGCGCTCGGGAGCTCGGCGACGCGGACGGCGATCCGGCGCACGGTCTCGTGACCAGGCTCCGCCGGCGCGCGTCCGCGCCGCGAACGCGCGCCCTGACTCGCGTGGGGCCGGGCCGTTCGTGTACCGTCCGCGCAGATGTCCGAGGTCCTTCCGACGCGCGTCGACGTCAACTCGCCCGAGTTCCAGCGCAACCGCGAACACCACCTGCGCCTGATCGAGGAGGTGCAGGCGGCGGTCGCTCAGGCGAAGGCCGCCGGCGGCGCGGAGGCGATCGCGCGGCATCGCAAGCGCGGGAAGCTGCTCGCGCGCGAGCGCATCGAGCGCATCCTCGACCCGGGCACGGCGTTCCTCGAGCTCTCGCCGCTCGCCGCCCACGGCATGTACGACGGCGAGGCGCCGTCGGCCGGAATCGTCACCGGGATCGGCGTGGTCGAAGGGCGCGAGGTGATGCTGGTCGCCAACGACGCCACGGTGAAGGGCGGCACGTACTTCCCGATGACGGTGAAGAAGCACGTGCGTGCGCAGGAGATCGCGCTGGAGAACCGGATGCCGTGCCTCTACCTGGTCGACTCGGGCGGTGCGTTCCTCCCGCTGCAGGCCGAGGTGTTCCCCGACCGCGACCACTTCGGCCGGATCTTCTACAACCAGGCGCAGATGTCGGCGGCGGGGATCATGCAGATCGCGGTCGTGCTCGGCTCGTGCACCGCGGGCGGTGCGTACGTGCCGGCGATGAGCGACGAGAGCATCATCGTGAAGGGCAACGGCACGATCTTCCTCGGCGGGCCGCCCCTGGTACGCGCCGCGACCGGTGAGATCGTCAGCGCCGAAGACCTCGGCGGCGCCGACGTGCACACGCGGATCTCGGGGGTGGCCGACCACTTCGCCGAGGACGAAGAACACGCGCTCGCGATGTGCCGCGAGATCGTGCGCCACCTGAACACGCGCAAACCGGAACAGGTTGCGCTCGCCGAGCCGGAAGACCCGGCCTACGACCCCGAGGAGATCCTCGGCGTGCTGCCGAACGACGCGCGCACGCCGTACGACGTGCGCGAGGTGATCGCCCGGTTGGTCGACGGCAGCCGCCTGCACGAGTTCAAGGCACGTTACGGTCCGACCCTGGTCACCGGTTTCGCCCACATCCACGGCATCCCGGTCGGCATCCTCGCCAACAACGGCATCCTGTTCAGCGAGAGCGCGCAGAAGGGCGCGCACTTCGTCGAGCTGTGCGCGCAGCGCAAGGTGCCGCTGCTGTTCCTGCAGAACATCACCGGCTTCATGGTCGGCCGGAAGTACGAGAACGGCGGCATCGCGAAGGACGGCGCCAAGATGGTGCAGGCGGTGGCGACCGCGCAGGTGCCCAAGCTCACCGTGATCATCGGCGGGTCGTTCGGCGCGGGGAACTACGGCATGTGCGGCCGCGCCTACCAGCCGCGGTTCCTGTTCATGTGGCCGAACGCGCGCATCTCGGTGATGGGCGGCGAGCAGGCGGCCGGGGTGCTCGTGACCGTCAAGCGCGAGCAGCTCGAAGCGAAGGGCAAGACCCTCACTCCTGAGGAGGAGGAGGAGATCCGCCGGCCGATCCTGGAGAAGTACGAGCGCGAGGGGAACCCGTTCTATTCGACCGCGCGGCTGTGGGACGACGGCATCCTCGACCCGCGCAGGACCCGCGACGTGCTCGCGCTCGCGCTGAGCGCGAGCCTCAACGCGCCGATCCCGGACTGGCGCGCGCCGGTGTTCCGGATGTGAGGCTTCGCGGCTACGCGCGGCTTGCGTCCGGCCGCGCGTCGCCGCGGAGCGCGCGGAGACGCCGCGCGCACGGCCAGAGGAAGGGACGTAGGACCGCCGTTCGGCGGAAGGGGCGTCCGCGGGCCACGAAGCGACGTCCGCGTTGCGTGCGACCGCAACCAGCGTTTCCCGGCCGGTCGTTCACTGCCTGGGCGAATCCGCGCATTGCGGCGCGACGATG
>DATGPD010000087.1:0-2117 GCA_035305285.1 Planctomycetota bacterium | reverse complement strand
ACCATGCTGCTCGACGAACCGATCGAGCTGCGCTCCGACGCGCAGATCCAGATCGTCGACGCGAGCCTGCTCGGCGGCAAACGGATCGAGATCGACCCCGGCGTGGCGTCGACCGCGATGCCGGCCTCCGCCCAGCTCCGCGGCACGCTGCGCAAGAGCGCGATCGACGCGCTCGGCGACGAGATGTCCGGCGAGGACAGCCTGGTCGGCGGGCTCAAGCAGGCGGTGGGCAAGCTGAACCGCGGCGAGGGCACGCTCGCCCAGCTGTTCAACTCGCCGCGCCTGCACGACGCATTGCTCGCCGCGGTCGAGAGCCTGGCCGCGAGCCTGGAGGCCATCCGCCAGGGACGCGGCGTCGTCGGCCGCCTGGTGCACGACGAGAGCCTCGGCGAAGACGTCGCCGCCGCGGTCCGCAGCGTGCGCTCGGTGGCGGAGAAGGCCGACGCCGGCGAGGGGCCGCTCGGCGTCATCCTGAGCGACCGCGTGGCGGCCGGTCAGGTCCGCGGATTCATCGCCGACCTGGCAACGATCGCGCGCGATCTGCGCGAGGGCGAAGGGACCGCCGGCCTCCTGCTGCGCGACCCGGAGACCCGCGGGCAGGTGCGCGGCATCGTCGCCGACGTCGCGGCGCTGGTCGCCGACGCGCGCCGGCCGGATTCCGGGCTGCTCGGCGCCTTGTTCTCCGACCAGCAGCTCCTGGCCGACGGGCGCGCCTCGCTCGCCACGCTGCGCGAGTTCCTCGAACGCGCGACCCACGGCAAGGGCCTCGTCGCGCGCCTGGTCAGCGACGAAGACTGGGCGCGCAAGGTCGGCCAGATCCTCGGCCAGGTCCAGCGCGCGATCGAGGACGCGCGCGAGGCTGCGCCGGTCGGCACGTTCTTCCAGGTGATCACCGCGTTCTTCTGAGCCGCCGTGTCCGCTTCCGCATCCGTCCCGTCGGCGCGCGACTGGGTCCTGGTCACCGGCGCGAGCCGCGGCCTCGGCCGGGCGATCGCGCGCGCCCTCGCCGGCGCCGGGCTGCACGTCGTCGCCAACTACCGCTCCGGTGAGCGCCACGCGCGCACCCTGCTCGACGAGATCACCGCGGCCGGCGGCAGCGCCGAGGCCCTGGCGTTCGACGTCGCCGACGCGGAGGCGTGTGCACGCGCCACCACCGGGCTGCTGGAGCGGCTCGGTGCGCCGTGGGGCATCGTCAACAACGCCGGAATCACGCGCGACAAGCTGTTCGTGTTCATGCAGCCCGAGGACTGGCACGAGGTGCTGCGCACGAATCTCGACGCGTTCTTCCACGTCACCAAGCCGCTGCTGCGCCCGATGCTGCTGGCGCGCCGCGGCCGGATCGTGAACATCGCGTCGACCGCGGGTCAGGTCGGCTCCGCCGGCCAGGTCAACTACGCCGCCGCGAAGGCCGGCCTGATCGGCGCCACGCTCAGCCTCGCCAAGGAGGTCGCCAAGCGCGGGATCACGGTCAACGCGGTCGCGCCGGGCTTCATCGAGTCCGACATGACGAGCCACCTGCCGCGCGAGCAGATCATGCCCGCGATCCCCGCGGGCAGATTCGGCACGCCCGAGGAAGTCGCCGGCATCGTGCGCTTCCTGCTCAGCGCGGAGGCGAGCTACATCACCGGGCAGGTGATCGGCGTCAACGGCGGACTCGCGTGACCTTGCGCGCCGCCGTGCGCAGGATCCGGCGGACGGTCGGGGCGCGGGCCGGGCCGCGCTCACGGCGCCCTCAGAACCGACCGCCGATGGTGAAGAACACCATGTTGGTGTCGTAGTCGATCTCCGGCAGCCGTCGGCCGTGCTCCGGATCGCTGAGGTTGATGCCGTTGTCGGAGTAGACGTAGTGCAGCCCGAGCGTCACGCGGCGGAGGTCGAGGCGCAGGCCGGCTTCGACGCGGAACTGCTGTTGCTCGGTGTCGTACGTCTCGTCGGAGCCGATCAGGTCCTCGTCGATGCGGGTGAACCCGATGGAGTAGGTGACGCCGGCGAACAGGCGCAGGTCGGTATCGTCGGTGTGGACCACGGCGAACTCCGGCCGCGTGCCGATGCGGACGCCCGCGGTCGACACGCGGTAGTCGACGCGCGCGCGGTCGTAGTCCAGGAACATGCCGTGG
>DATGPD010000086.1:0-8033 GCA_035305285.1 Planctomycetota bacterium | reverse complement strand
AGGGCGAGCTACTGCACCAGAGCCACCTCCTGCACTACGCGGTCATCGCGGCGTGCCAGTGGCTCGCGCGTCCGTTCGCCGCCGACATGTTCGGCGAGCTGTCGATCGCGATGCGGATCTGCACGGTCGCCGCGCTGCTCGTGTTCCACTACACGCTCGTCACGGTCGGGTGCACGCGCGCGCAGCGGCTGCTCGCGCTGGTGCTCCTGGGCGGCACGGGCGCGGTCCTGTTCTACGCCACCGCGATCGAGCGGCAGGCGCCGTTCCTGCCGTTCGCGGCGCTGGCGTTCCACGCGCTGGTGCGCTGCGCGGAGGCGCCGGGCGCGGCGCGCGGCGCCTGGCTCGGCGTGGCGATCGGGGGCGCGACCCTGGTGCACGCGACCGGGCACCTCCTGTTCGCGCTCGCCGCACCCTGGCTGCTGCTCGCCCGCGGCCGGGCGGGCATGCGCGCGGCGGTCGGCGCGCTCGCGGTCGCCGCGGTCGTGCACGTCGGGGTCGTGCTGTCCGCCGTGGGGCTCGCGGCGCTTGCGGGCGGACCAGAAGCGCTGCAGAGCCAGGCGCAGCACATCGCGTTCTTTGCCGACCTGGCCTGGCAGCACCTGGGGTTCAACCTGTGGCGCGAGTGGCTGCTGCCGTTGTTGCCGGGGAGCGTCCTGCTGCCGGTCGCCGCGCTGCTCCGCCGTACGCGCCGTCCGGCGCTCGCCGTCCTCATCGCATGGCTGCCGTACCAGGCATTCACGTTCGTTACGCTGCGCGACTTCGACGAACGCGGCGCATATCTCGCGCCACTGGCTCTGCCGCTGACTCTCGTCCTGGTGCGCATGCTGCCGGTCGCGGCTCTCGCCGCGGCGGCGGTGGTCGCGCTCGGGACCGGCATCGGCCTGAACCGCGAGTACGCGAACGCGCAGCCGGAGCAGCCCACGGCCGCGCAGGTCGACGAGGTCCTCAACGGCGGGCGCGCGGTCGTCCTGTTCGTCGGCTCGTGGTCGCTGCGTCCGATCCTGCGCCACCGTCCCGGGATCGCGACCGTCAACCTCCTCGGGCTGAGCATCGCGGCGCCGTTCGAAGAGGCCTGTGCCGCCTTCGACCGCGGGTTCCGCACCGCGCGGGAGGCCGGGTTCACGGCGATCATCTCGGCGCAGTGCCTCGCCGACATGGAGCGCGACGACCTGCCGCGGGCGGCCAGGCGCTTCTTCCGCGAGCACTTCCTCGTGCGCTACCGGTTCGCGCCGCACCGCACCGCGGGGTACGCGTACGCGACGGTCACTGAGCGCACGGATTGACCGAGGTTGCGCGTGCGGACCGGCGGGTCAACACTGTCGGCCCCGGAGCAAGACCATGGGCAAACTGTTCGCGCGCATCTCCGAAGACATGAAGGCGGCGCTCAAGGCCGGCGACAAGGAGCGCCTGCAGGTGCTGCGCATGCTCGTCTCCGCGATCAAGACGCAGCAGATCGACAAGCAGAAGGACGACCTCGACGACGCCGAGGAGCAAGCGATCCTGGCCAAGGCGGTGAAGTCGCGCCGCGAAACCGTGGCCCAGGCCGAGGCCGCCGGGCGGACCGATGTCGCCACGCGCGAGCGGACGGAGATCGCGGTCATCGAGGCCTACCTGCCGAAGCAGATGAGCCCCGAGGAGCTCGCCGAGAAGGTGCGCGCCCTTGCCGCCGAGATCGGCTACGCCGGGGCGGCCGACCGCGGCCGGTTCATGAAGGAATGGATGGCGCGCTACCGCGGCCTCGCCGAGGGCCGGGACGTGCAGGCCGAGCTGGACCGGCTGGGCGCGGGGTAGCGCCGTCCGCCGCGCGGGCGGCGCCCGCCGGCAGGGGCCCGTGGGAAAGGCGCGCGCGGCCGGCGATGATCGTGCGGATGCGTCTTCGTTCGTCGCCCGCTTTGCTCCTCCTGCTCGCCGCCTGCGCGAGCGCACCCCGCTACGACCAGTACGGCGCCGGCACGACCAGCGCGTCCGCGGTCTCGATCGACCGCGTGCTGGCCGACCCCGAACCCTACCTCGGCAAGCTGGTCAAGATCGAGGGACCGATCGTCACGACGTGCCCCAAGAAGGGCTGCTGGATGCGCCTCGGCCGCCCCGACGATCACGTGTTCGTGCGGTTCAAGGACTACGGGTTCTTCGTCCCGACTTCGGGGGTCGAAGGCCGCACCGCGATCGTCGAGGGCCAGCTCGCGATGGAGGTGCAGTCGGTCGAGCAGGTCCGGCACTACCTGGAGGACGCCGGCAAGCACGAGGAGGCGGCGAAGGTCACCGAGCCGCGCCGCGTGCTGAGCTTCCTCGCCACCGGCGTCGCCATCGAGCAGCCGGCGCAATGACCGGTCGAGCGGCGCTGCGCCTTGCGGTTGCTGCCGCCGCGATCGCTGCCGCCCTCGCGTGGTGGTGGCTGCGGGCGGACGGCCCCGAGGACATGCCCGCGCCGCCGCCGACCGTCGAGCTGGGCGACGAGGAGCGCCGCGCGTTGGCGCACCACATGGCCGAGCGCGTGCGCGAGCGCGAACAAGCTTCACCCGTCGCGCGCAGCGCGGTGCCTGCCGGGAAAGCGACCGGCACCGTCATCGTGCGCGTGGTCGACGCCGCGACCCGCGCCACGATCGAGGGCGCGCGCGCGATCGACCTGCACGAGGGTGAACCGTGCTCCACGCCGGGCGCCGACGGCACGTTGTCGGTCGCCGACCTGCCGCCGGGGCGGGTGGCGTTCGCCGCCGACGGCTACCTCGCCAAGCTGCCCCGGCCGGGCGACGCCGACGCGGAGGCGCTCGTCGCCGCGCGCCGGCAGGGCGTCGCCGAGATCGCGCTGCAGCGCGACGACTTCACCCTGCCCTGCACGCTCCGCTTCGTCGGTCCCGACGGCGAGCCGTTGTCGGGGCTCGTGTGCTACGGCGTCCAGTGCCTCGACCAGCCGCCGCCGGACGCGCTGTCGTTCCCGACCGTGCGCCTCGCACCGGGCGCGCGCGTCGACCGCTCCCTCGCCGAGGCGTGGCAGCGCCACGTCGCGGTGCAGCCCGTGCTCGGCGAAGGCGCAGCACCGCTGCACCTCGGCGTGCACAGCCACGGCCGCACGTTCGAGGCCACGGACGGGGAGACGACGCTGCGCATCGTCGCCGCGGGGCGCTACCGGATCGACGCGGTCGCATCCGAGGCCGGGCTCGCGGGCAGCCAGGACGCGTACCTCGCGAGCGACGCGCGCGGACCGATCGTCGTGCGCCTGCAAGCCGGGCGCTTCCTCCACGGAATCGTCGTCGATGCCGGCGACGGGCAGCCGGTCGCCGGCGCGCGCCTGCGCCTCCTGGGCGGGGCGTGGACGCCGCACGGCGAGGGCGAGACCGGCACCGACGGCGGCTTCCGTCTGGGGCCGCTGCCCATGAGCCGCGTGACCGTCGGAGTGCAGAGCCGGCGCCATCTGGACCTCTCGACGACGGCGGTGGTCGGCGAGCCGCAGCGCCTCGTGCTCACGCCGCGCCCGGTGCGCGTCGTGCGCGGCTTCGTGCGCCGGCGGCCGGTGCTGCAGCCGGTCGAGGGCGCGGAGGTCATCCTGCGCAGCGGCCAGGAGACCGACGCGCGGGCGGTGACCGGCGCGGACGGTGCGTTCGTGCTGGAGACCGCGCTGGAAGTGCCCGAGCTGGTCGTGCGTGCCGCTGGCTTCCTGCCGTGGATCGAGCGCGTCGACGAGGCGGTGGAAGGTTACTCCTGCGACCTCCTGCCCGCCGACGCCGCGGGGCGGCTCGCCGCCGGACTCACCGCGATCGTCGAGGGCAAGGTGGTCGACGCGCGCGGTGAACCGGTGGCCGGGATTCCGGTCCAGCTCTTCGCCGACGAGGTCGCGATCCCCGAGGGCATCCCCGGGCGGGCGATCCTCGAAGGCCACGTGCTGCCGCTGCGCCCGCTCGCGGTGACCGCCGCCGACGGGACGTTCGAGCTGGAGTGGCACCGCGCCGGTTCCGTCCGGCTGGTGGCCGTCGACGGCACCGCGCAGGCGGAAGACGGCGTCCCGGTGACGCTGGTGCTCGGCCAGCGGACGCGCGGCATCGTCCTGCGGCCCTGAGCACCGCGCGCGTCACATCTCCTCGGGCGCGGCGACGCCGAGCAGGCCGAGACCGTCGCGCAGCACGTCGCGCGCGGCGCGCACGAGCGCCAGCCGGGCGCGCTTCAGCGCGGGTTCGGCCGACAGAACGTGGTGGTCGCGCAGGTAGGAGTGCACGTCGCCCGCGAGCCGGATCACGAACGCGGTCAGCTCGCTGGGCTCGCTCTGCTCCACCGCGCGCGCGAGCGTCGGACCGAACTCCAGGAGCGACAGGCAGACGTGCTCGGCGTCGGCGAGCAGCGCCCAGTCGACGTCCGAGGCGTCCTGCGGCGCGTCCGCTCCGGCCTTGCGCAGGATGCTCGACAGGCGCGCGACCGCGTACTGCACGTACGGCCCGGTCTCGCCCTCGAAGGTGAGCATCTGGTCCCAGTCGAACTTGACGTCCTTGATCCGCGCGTTGCGCAGGTCGTTGAACACGATCGCGGAGACGCCGACTTGCTCGGCGACTTCCCTGCGGTTCGGGAGGTCGGGGTTCTTCTCGGCGATGATCCGCTCCGCGTTCGCGACCGCCTCGTCGAGCACCTCGTCGAGGAACACCGCGTTGCCGGTGCGCGTCGCGAACTTGCCCCACTTGCCGTGTTCGTCCTTGGCGAGGACCAGGCCGAAAGGCACGTGCTCGATGCGCGCCGCCAGGTCGGCGAGCCCCATCTTGGTGAGCACCGCCTTGAGCTGCGCGAAGTGCAGGCGCTGCTCGTGGCCGACCACGTACAGCGCGCGGTCGAAGCGGAAGGTCTCCGCGCGCCAGAAGATCGCCGCCAGGTCGCGCGTCGCGTAGATCGTCGTGCCGTCGCTCTTGCGCAGGATGCACGGCGCCTCGATGCCGAACTCGCGCAGCTCGACGACCTCCGCGCCGTCGGACAGCGTCAGCACGCCCGCGGCGCGCACGCGCTCCAGCGCGGCTTCCATCTTGTCCTCGTAGAAGCTCTCGCCAGTGACGTGGTCGAAGGTCACGCCCAGCCGGCGGTACGGGCCTTCGAACGCCTGCAGCGACACCTGGCGCAGGCGCTGCCACAGGCGCCGCTCCTCGTTGTCCTCGCCGCTCTCCAGCCGGCGGAAGTGCTCCGCGCTCTCGGCGTCCAGCGAAGGGTCGGCCTTCGCCTCCTTGCCGTAGCGCACGTAGATGTCGAACAGGTGGCGCATCGGGCTGCGCGCCAGCTCTTCCTCCGAGCCCCAGCGCAGCCAGGCGGTGATGATCTTGCCGAACTGCGCGCCCCAGTCGCCGAGGTGGTTGATGCCGTGCACGGTGTGCCCGACGTGCCGGTTCATGCGCACGAGTGCGGCCCCGATCACCGTCGAGCGGAGGTGCCCGATGTGGAACGGCTTGGCGATGTTCGGCGAGCTGAAGTCGATGACGATGCTCTTGCCCGTCTTCGGCCACGGCGCGAACGGCGGCTCGCGGCGCAGCACGGCGCCGACCGACGCGTCGGCGAGTGCGGCGCGCCGCCAGCGGAAGTTGACGAACGGTCCGACGGCCTCGGCGCGCTCGACGACGTCGTCCGGCGTGATCGCCGCCGCGATCTCGGCGGCCACCTTGGCGGGCTGCTCGCCGCGCGCCTTGGCGATCGCGAAGCAGGCGAGCGCGACGTCGCCGAACTTGCGATCCTTGGGGAGCTGCAGGGCGAGCGCCTCGGCCGGAGCCAGCTCGGCGAGGCGGGCGAGGAGATGTTGCTTCAGGTCGGTCATGGCGGGGCGCCGCGGCGAAGCGGGAAGGGTCGACGATCGCACCGCGCGCGCCAAGCGAGCAGTTCGCGAACCTGCGCGGCACGTCCCCCGGGCGGAGCCGACGGAAGGCGCCGGACGCTCGCGCGGCGCGCCGCGGCCGACGAACATGGCCTGCCGCCCATCCGCCTCATGGCTTCCGACCCTTCGAACCCCGCGGGCGCGGACCCGCGCGACGGCCGCTTCCGCCGCCCCGACGGTGCCGCGGGCGAGCGCCTCGACCGCGTCCTGCGCGCCTTCCGGCCGTCCTTGTCGTGGAACGCGCTGCGCGACCTGATCGCCCGCGGCAAGGTGTCGGTCGGCGGGCGGGTCGTCACCGACCCGGCCGCCCGCGTCGCCGGCGGCGTCGAGATCGCGATCGCCGTGCACCGTCCACCGCGCCCCGGGACGGAGCCGACGCCGGCGCCGTCGGGCGGACTCGCGCGCGATCGCATCGTGTTCTGCGACCGCTTCGTCGTCGTGGTCGACAAGCCGCCTGGCGTCGACACCGTGCCCTTCGAGGCCAGGGGCCGCGTGCGCGGGAAGGTCGTCGCCGCCCCCGAGCCGCCGCTGATCGAGCAGGTCGCCGCCGCGCTCGGCGCCCCCGTCCGCCCCGTGCACCGGCTCGATCGGGACACCACGGGCCTCGTGATGTTCGCGCGCAACCCCGAGGCCGAGGCCTTGCTCGCGCACCAGCTCCGGCGGCACACCGTCCACCGCCGGTACTTCGCGCTCGTGCACGGCCGGCCGCGCCCGGGAACCATCCGTTCCGTGATCGCCGACGACCGCGGCGACGGCCTGCGCGGCTCCGTGCGCGGGCGCCCGGGGCGCGAGTCCGTCACGCACGTCGACGTCGTCGAGCACCTTCGCGGTGCGACCCTCATCGCGTGCCGCCTCGAGACCGGCCGGACGCACCAGATCCGCATCCACCTCGCCGAAGCCGGCCACATGCTGCTCGGCGAACGCGGATACGTCCGGGACCACAGGGGACCGGTCCTGCCGGCCCCGCGCGTCATGCTGCACGCCGCCGAACTGGGCTTCGTGCATCCAGCAACCGAGGAGCCCGTGCACTTCGTCGCGCGCCTGCCGGAGGACTTCGCCCTCGTGTGTGCAGCCTTGCGGGGCGCATAGAGCAAGGCCGCGCCGCCTGCCGCGCGACTCCGAGAGATGCTCTCTGCTCCAGCCACCCGCTGTCGACCACGTCGGGCATGTCGTCGGCTCCGAGCCGTCGCGGCGCCACACCTTCCGCTGCACCGTTCACATGCGCAATTGCGCACGTGAACCGCGCCGCGCGCGACCCGGACCCCACCTGCACCGCGTCGAGCGCCCGCCCGCTCCGATCACAGAACCGAAGCTCGCCGCCCTCCCCATGCTCGATCCGCAGCCACCCGTCGTGCACCAGACCGTGGCAGCGCCCACACGACGTGACGAGGTTGTCCAGCGTGGTCGCTCCGCCCCGGCAACGCCACTGCACGTGGTGCACCATCAAGCTGCGCGCACTCCGACACGCCCCGCAGCGGTAGCCATAGCGCCCGAGCACCGCCTTGCGCAGGCGTCGCGACACCACGGCGTCGCTCGCACCCCTCGAACCCCCCGGCATGGCTTGTGTGGCAGCGGATCCGCAGGCACCCGTCGCGGCGAGAGCCACCCACGTCTGGCGGATCCAGCGTAAGACTCCCGCGGATTACGGCTCCACGACCGGAAAGGACGCCACGCGCCTGCCGGGGTCGCGAGTAGCGCGGCCACGCCCGCAGTTGCAGTTCGTCCACGAAGAGAGCAGAGGAACGCTCGATGCCTCGAGCACTCGCGCGCTCGAATTCCAACCCTCACCAGTTCTCCCACCGCTCGTACGCCACCGCCAACCGCGCCTGCAGCTCCTGCTCCCTCGCCTGGTGCTCCTTCAGCTTCGCCGGATCCCGCCACACCTCCTCCCGCGCCATCGCCTCGCGCACCTCCCGCAGCTCGTCCTCCATCGCGAAGATCTCTTCCTCCAGACGCGCGAACATCTGCGGGTTCCGGATCTTGCCGGTCGCGGTTGCGGGCTCGGCGGGACGCGGTGCAACCCCCACGCTGCCCGTCGACCTGGGCTTCACCTCGCTCCGCGCCTCCTCGGCGACCCGCGCCACGTACTGGTCGAACCCGCCGTCGAACATCCTTCCTCCGCGCGGGTCGAGCACGAACACCCTGTCCGCCAGCGCGCGCACGAACGCCCGATCGTGGCTGATCATGAGCACCGCACCCG
>DATGPD010000085.1:0-9259 GCA_035305285.1 Planctomycetota bacterium | reverse complement strand
CGCGAGGTCCACGCTGGTCTCCTGGAAGCCCGGGATGTCGTAGCGGATGCCGATGCCCCCGAGGGTCGGGAGATCGCGCTCGGCCGCGAGCACGACGAGGTGCGTGCGCCAGTCGTAGAAGCCCTGGTCGCGCACGCCGGGAACGTCGGGGATCCCGGCGAGACACAGCTCCAGGGAGGGGACCTGGAGGACCCGCCAGGCGCGTCTCTCCGGATAGGTCGTGTCGATCGATCCCAGGTGCGACGGCGGCGTGCCTCGGTCCGACTGCGCGCGCAGCACGCACCCGTAGACGCGCCACAGGCCGAGGTGCACGGGCTCGCCTCCGGGCAGGACGCGACGCGCCGGCTCGACCGAGCACCAGCCGGGCGCACCCGCCGCGAGGGTGTACGAGCGCGAGGGTGAGACGCCTCTGAGCTCGAAGGAGCCGCCGGCGTCCACGGTCGCGTGCAGCGTTCCGGGGGCGCCGCGCAGGAAGAGCGCGAACCTTCCCGTAGGCGGATACGAAGCGGAACTCCAGGCGAACACGCGGGTGCCGGCAGGCGGAGCGGCGCTGCCGGGGCCGGTCACCCGCCCGCGGATCACAGCCTCCTCTTCCAGCAGCACCTCGATGTGCTCGGGCACCACGGCAGGCAAGTCCTGCCGTGCGATCGCAAACCCGTCGGCGCTGACCAGCAGGCCGAGCGGCGTGCGCGGCGGCAGCTCGATCCGGAGCGGCCATTGCCCCGTGGTGTCGGTGGCACCCTCCGCCAGAACGCGTCCCGCGAACGTGGCGAGCATGGCCCGCGCTCCGGCGACCGGCGCCCGCGACGCCGCGGACTTCACGGTGACGGTCCGCATGCCTGGCGTGGCCGGCTCCGACGGCGCAGGCGCAGAGGGGGCGAGTGCCTCGCGCGCACCGCCGGAGGAAGGGATCGGGGCAGGGGGAGCGACGTCCGCCTGCCGACCGATGTCTGTCGCTTCCGCTTCCGACGCCGCAGATCCACCGCGGAGCTGGAGCAAGGTCAGGGTCGCCAGCGCGACTGCAAGCAATAGCACCGCACACCACACTGCACGCCGTTGGATCACAGGACGCTCGTTCTGTTCGGTTTGCGCGGGGAGGCAGCCCGGCTGGTCACCTGCCGACATCGTGGCTTCGAGGCCGTCCGGGGCCGCGCAGTCGGGCCCGGGTGTCGGTGCAGGGTCCGCGCGCAACCAGGGTGGCGGTTCTTGGTTGTACGCGGGCGGCCTGATGGGCGCCCGATCCTTTCCCGTGCAAGCATCGCCATCGGTCCCATGCGACGGCTGCGCACCGAAGGTCGAGGAGGGGGAGCAGCGCCACGATGCCGGCCACGGACGTGGCTTCGCGCCTGCCATCGGTCTTCTCCTTGGGGCTACCCCTGCGGCCTTCTGCTGACACGACGCCGGCAGGCGCGACGATGTCCTCGCTCAGGACCTTGCGCGGCGTTCGACCCGCGGGCGACGTTGTCCTTCACGCCTGCGGGTCTCGTGTCTCCTGTGCGATCGCGATGGGGTGCGGCCTCCACGACTCCGGTCGCGATCTCGCGCAACGGTCCAAAGGGGATGGAGTTCCACGTGAAGCCCCGGCCGCGGACGGGCGCGCCGTGGCGGTCCACCACCCCGCGACGGCTGCACGGCGACCGACTTCCGGGCACGCACGGAAACCGCGCACCGCCGCGGTTCTGCTGCACGAGGTCGCTGGTGGCTCGACGCATCGGGGAACGCGCCTTGCCGCGCGCGATCCATGAACCCCCTTCCCTGCCCCCGTCGGCTTCTCGCCCTCCTTGCCTCCGCTTGCTTGCTGCCTGCGCAGCCCGGACACCGCGATCGTGACCTCGAACGGCACGTCGCCGCAATGCTCGAGGAAGGGCGGCGCACGTTCCGCCACGACACGTTCGGCGACGAGGAGTTCTGGGGCGGGCAGCTGCGCCTGCACGAGGCGCTCGCGATGCTCACGCCGCGCGCCGCCCTCGGCGTCGGCCTCAAGGTCGATCGCCACGCGCTGCCGCCGCCCCTCCAGCACCGGCTGCGCCGCGGGCAGGTGAACCTCGATGACCCCGCGGTGACGCAGCTGTTGCTGCGCCTCGATGCCGTGGTCGGCGTGACCGGCTTCTTCGAAGGCCGCGGCCACGAACTCACCTCGGTCGGCATCCAGTGTGCGCTGTGCCACTCGACGGTCGACGACTCGCTGGCTCCGGGCGTCGGCGCGCGCCTCGACGGCTGGGCGAACCGCGACCTCGACGTCGGTGCGATCGTCGCGCTCGCGCCGAACCTGCGGCCGTTCACCGCGCTGCTCGGCGTCGACGAAGCGACCGTGCGCCGGGTGCTGCGCAGTTGGGGGCCGGGCAAGTTCGACGCGTCGCTCGTTCTCGATGGCAAGGCGTTCCGGCCGGACATGCGGTCCGCGGCGGTGCTCATCCCGCCCGCGTTCGGCCTCGCGGGCATCAACCTGCACACCTGGACCGGCTGGGGCTCGGTGACCCACTGGAACGGGCTGGTCGCCAACCTGGAGATGCACGGTAAGGGCACCTTCTTCGACCCGCGCCTCGACGACGTGCGCAAGTTCCCGGTCGCGGCGCGCGCCGGGTTCGGCAACGTGCGCAGCTCGCCGGACCTGGTCACGCCCAAGCTCGCCGCCCTACACCTCTACCAGCTCGCGCTGCCCGCGCCCGAGCCGCCGCGCGGCAGCTTCGACCGTGCCGCCGCCGAGCGCGGCGAGCACGTGTTCGCGACCACGGCGCGCTGTGCGACCTGTCACGTGCCGCCGTTGTTCACCGAGCCGGGCTGGAACATGCACGCCGCCGACGAGATCGGGATCGACTCGTTCCAGGCCGACCGCTCGCCCGACGGCCGCTACCGCACCGCGCCGCTGCGCGGCCTGTGGACGCACACCAGGGGCGGCTTCTACCACGACGGCCGGTTCGCCACGCTGCTCGATGTCGTCAACCACTACGACCGCGTGCACCGGCTGGGACTGAGCGACGCGCAGAAAGGTGACCTGGTCGAGTACCTGAAGTCGCTGTAGCGACCCGCTGCCGGGCGCTCAGCGCGCGCGTTCGCGCAGCGTCGCGCGTTCGCCGTCGTCGAGTACCCACACGACCGGCGGCACGTCCGCGTCGCCGATGACGAGCGGTTCCTTCCGGATCGCGACGGTCGCCCACGAGTTGCTCGCGCGCCGCACCATCAGGTTGACGAAGTAGCGACCGGGTTGCGGCGTCGCCAGCGTCGCGATGCCGCCTTCGTCGAAGGCGGCTCGCGGGCCGAGGAAGCGCGCGCGTTCTTCGTGCCGCACCCAGACCTCGAGGCGGGAAGCAGACACGTCGTCGGGCAGGCCTTCGAGGCGCACCTGGAACGTGGTCGCCGGCTGCATCGTCACGGTCAGACCGTCGCTGAGGGCGGCGACCTCGCATGGGCGCACGCCGTTGCCTTCGAAGGTCGCGCGCAGGGGCGTGGAGACGTCCTGGGTGGCGAAGCGCAGCGTGCCGGTGCCGTCGCTCTGCTCGATGCCGCCGGGCCACGTCGCGCGCACGCCGGCGATCGGCACGCCGTCCCGGTCGACGACGCGGACGCGCAGCACCGTCGCTTCTTCGCGCAACGACAGGGCGGAGAGGCGCGGGTCGGTGCAGGGGCCGTCGCCCGGCACGTGCAGGCCGGCGCACACGAGACGCGTGCGGTGGACGGGGTCGTTCACGACCAGCGCGTAGCGGTCGGCCTGCAGCCTGGCGAACTGCAGCTCCACGGTCTCGCCGTCGTCGCGGCTCTGCGCGGGAGGTGCGCCGAAGCCGCGCTCGCCGCGCAGCAACCAGCGGCGGCCGGGCGGGACGGCGTGGATCGTGGCGCGCAGCGTCCCCTGGCCGTCGCGGGCTCCGGGCCGTGCCGGCACGGGGTCGACGAGGCGCAGCACGATCGGTGATCCGTCCGGCGCGCCGGCCACGATCGCACTCGCGAACTCCGGTGTGCGCGCCTGCGCGGCCAGCACGCGCGGTGCGCCTGCGGCGTCGCGCGGGAGCGGCAAGTCCCAGACGAAGCGCCCCTCGGCGTCGGTGCGCAGCGCGCGGACAGGGCGTTCGCCGGACGGGCCGGCGACGACCGTCGCGTCGGGCACGGGGCGCCCGTCGCGGTCGACGACCTGCCCGTGCAGCGTCGGTCCCGGACGCAACGTCACGGTGCCGAGGTCGAGGGGGCCGTCGGTGAGCGGCCGGTGCACGGGGAGGGTCGCGATCCAGCTGCGCGGCGGAGTCGTCGCATTCCCGGGCGTGCATGCGTCGAACTCGACGCGCTCGAGTCGCGTGCCGCGGAGCACGACGGTGTCGCCGGGCTGCCACCCGTCGTTCAGGCCGCGGTATGCCGGCACCTCGCGGCTGTCCGTGTCCGTGACGAAGCGCAGCCAGTGCCGACCCGCGTCCGTCGGGCCGGCGAGCGCGAACCGGACCTGCGGTCGCCAGGCGACTTCGACCGACACGGTGACGATGCCCCCGGCTTCCGCGGGTCCGCGCACGGAGAGCGTCGCCCCGTCCGGCATCGCGGTGTGCACCTCGAGGTCTGCACCGAGCGCGACGAACGGCAGCTCGAGCCCGAAGCCGTGCGTCCCGGTGGGCAGGGCATACGAGACGACCCACTCGTGGCGCCCGGCGACGCGGACGCCGATGCGCGAGACCTCGGTCCACACCGGGAGGCTGCCACGGCACGCGTGGACGCGCACCCTGCCGTGCGGCGGCAGCACGAGGTCGGTGCCGCGCTGCCCTGCGCGGCCGGGGGCGACGGTCGGCAGGCCGTCGAGCGGACCGAGCCAACCGACGGGCGCGATCCACACGCGCGCGGAGGCGTCCTTCGGCAGGCCGAGGATGGCGCGGCCGTCGTCGTCGGTGAGCGCGACGGCGATGTCGCGCCCGCCCGTGTGCACGGCGACCGGGAAGCGCGCGAGCGGTCGGCCCGCGGCGTCGAGGGCGCGCACGCCGATCGGCTCCCTGGCGTGCACCGGCCAGAGGAGGACGCCATCGTCGTCCACGCGCTGGCCATGATCGGCGAGCGAGAACGGCTCCGCGGGGAACACGAGGCGGCGCGGATGGACGAGTGCTCTCGGCAGCCGGACCTCGCCGACCGGATCGCTGCGCCATGCCCGCGGCGAGCGGCGGAGCCGCACCACGCGCGGGTCCTCGGGGACGAAGAAGCCGTTTCGGGGTGCGGGGGTCGCGCTGCCTTGCGGCACGTCCTCGTGCACGACCACGCCCGGACGCGGCATGCCGTCCTCCGCCCCGACGAAGCGCACGCGCACCAGGGCGGGTTCGGCTGCGGGATCCTGCGCGGGGGCCGGGGGCGGCGCGAGGGACAGCGTCGCGACGGCGAGGACGAGCGCGGGCACGGTGCGGCGGGGTGGGTGAGGCGATCGCCTTCCGGGCGGAGGAGCTGCGGATTGGGTCATGGTCGACGGACCGCGAGCGCCCGAGCGCCGGACCGGGGAGAGCCGTACCGCAGCGAGGACTGCTTCCGGGCCGCAGGCCGGAGCACGCGCGAACGCGGGCCACGGACGCCGCGGTCGGAAGGGGCGGGCGGCACGAGGCTCTGCCTACCGCCGCACCGGCACGCCCGCCTTGCGCTCGTCCTGGATCGTCTGCAGGCGGCGCGGGAGCGGGAACGAGTTCGGCGCCGCGAACACGCGTGCCTTCTCCTCCGCCGCGTCCAGCGGGCGGAGCTGGCGGACCATGGCGATCTCGTCGCACGCCATGAACTTGGGGCAGTGCATGCAGTCGCTGAACACCTTGTGCGGCAGGCTCTCGTGCTGCACGACCGAGAACCCGAGCTTGGCGAAGAAGCCGGGGACGTAGGTGAACGCAAACAGCGTCGGCACGCCGAGGGCCTCGGCGTCCCGCACGATGCGCTCGACGAGCGCGCGCCCGATGCCGCCCTTCTGCGCGTCCTTGCGCACCGCGAGCGAGCGCACTTCGGCGAGGTCGGCCCACACGACCTTGAGTGCGCCGCAGCCCGCGAAGGTGCCGTCGACCTCGGCGACGACGAAGTCGCGGATGCCCTCGTACACGGAGAGCGGCGAGCGCGGCAGCATCACCTGCTCCTGCGCGAGGCCGTTGATCAGCTCCAGGATCGCGGGCACGTCGTCGACACACGCGCTGCGGACGGTGAGCGCGCGGGTGGCGTGCGCGGTGTCGGGGGTGGGGTTGCTCATCGTTCGTCCTCGCCGAAGCCGGTGGCCAGCCGGGCACGCCAGCGTTCGATCTCCGCGCGCACGCGTTCGGGGGCGGTGCCGCCGAGCGCGGCGCGGCGCGCGAGCACGGCTTCGACCGACAGCTCGGCGCGCAGATCGACGTCCAGCTCGGGCAGCAGCTCGCGCACGACCTCGGCGGGCAGGTCCTCGATCTCGACGCCGTGCGCCAGCGCGGCGCGCACCACCTTCCCGGCGCGCTCGTGCGCGTCGCGGAACGGGATGCCCTTGCGCACCAGCAGGTCGGCGAGGTCGGTGGCGTTCATGCAGCCGGCGGCCGCCGCGGCGGTGCAGCGTGCTTCGTGGAACGTCACCTCGCGCGCGATCCGCTCCGCGGTCTGCAGGCAGGCACGCGTCTGGTCGACCGCGTCGAACAGGGCCGCCTTGTCCTCCTGCAGGTCCTTGTCGTAGGCGAGCGGCAGCCCCTTGAGGGTGACGAGCAGGGCGTGCAGGTCGCCGAACACCCTCCCCGCCTTGCCGCGGATCAGCTCCAGCCCGTCGGGGTTCTTCTTCTGCGGCATCAGGCTGCTGCCGGTCGCGATGCTGTCGTGCAGTTCCAGGAAGCCGGCCTCGTGCGTGCAGAAGAAGATCCAGTCCTCGGCGAGGCGCGAGAGGTGGGCCATGACGAGGCTGCACGCGAACGCGAGTTCCGCGGCGAAGTCGCGGTCGCTGACCGCGTCCAGGCTGTTGCGCGTCGCGCCGGCAAAGCCCAGCTCGCGCGCGAGCGCGTCGCGGTCGATGCGGAACGCGGTGCCGGCGAGCGCGCCGGAGCCGAGCGGCGAGACCGCGCAGCGCGCGTGTGCGTCGCGCAGGCGGCCGTCGTCGCGGGCGAGCATCTCGACGTAGGCGAGCGCGTGGTGCCCGGCGGTGACCGGCTGGGCGCGCTGCAGGTGCGTGTAGCCCGGCAGCGGCAACGCGGCGTGCTGCTCGGCGAGGTCGACGAGCGCCTCGACCAGCGCGCGCACCCCGCGGCGCAGGTCCGCGATCGCGGCCATGCACCACAGGCGGAAGTCGGTCGCGACCTGGTCGTTGCGCGACCGCCCGGTGTGCAGCTTGCGTGCGAGCGCGCCGACCTTCTCGGTCAGCGCCGCCTCGACGAAGCTGTGCACGTCCTCGGCCGGCGACGCGTGCAGCGGCGCGGGGTCGGCGCTCAGCTCGGCGGCGATCTGCTGCAGCGCGGCCACGATCCGCGTGCGCTCGCCTTCGGTCAGCACGCCCGCGCGGGCGAGCGCGTTCGCCCAGGCGACGCTGCCGGCGATGTCCTGCGCCCAGAGCCTGCGGTCGACCGCGAGGCTGCGGTTGAACTCGGCGAACGCCGGATCGAGCCCGCCTTCGAACCGGCCGCCCCAGAGTTGACCCGGGTCGCTCATCGCCCGGCGCGCCGTTTCGCCGCTGCCGCGACCTTGGTCGGCAGGCCGTAGAGCCTGACGAATCCGCGCGAGTCCTCGTGCGCGTAGCTCTCGCTGTGGCCGAAGGTCGCGAGGTCCTCGGCGAACAGCGAGTTCGGGCTGCGCGCGCACCTTGCGGTCGCGCGTCCCTTGAACAGTTCGACCTCCACCTCGCCGGTCACCGGCGCGGCGACCGAGGCGAAGAACGCATCCAGCGCCTCGCGCAACGGGTGGAACCAGCGCCCGGTGTAGACCACGTCGGCGTAGTCGGGCATGAGCTTCTCGGCGAGGCGCGCGGTGTCGCGCTCGACGGTCAGTGCGCGCAGCGTGCGCAGTGCCTCCAGCACGATCGTTCCGCCCGGCGTCTCGTACACGCCGCGCGACTTCATCCCGACCAGGCGGTTCTCGCAGATGTCGACCCGGCCGACGCCGTGCCGCCCGCCGAGGTCGTTGAGGCGCGCGATCAGCGTCTCGGGCGGCACGCGCTCGCCGTCGATGCCGACCGGCACGCCGGCCTCGAACTGCAGGACGACGTTCTGCGGCTGGTCGGGCGCGCGGCGCGGATCGACGGTGAGCATCCACACGTCGTCCGGCGGCGGGTTGCCCGGGTCTTCCAGCGCGCCGCCCTCGTGGCTGATGTGCCACAGGTTGCGGTCGCGGGAGTAGATCTTCTCCTTGCTCGCGGCGACCGGGATGCCGCGCGCGGCGGCGTAGTCGAGCGCGTCCTCGCGCGAGCGGATGTCCCACTCGCGCCACGGTGCGATCACCTTCAGGTCGGGCGCGAGCGCCATGTAGGTCAGCTCGAAGCGGACCTGGTCGTTGCCCTTGCCGGTGCAGCCGTGCGCGAGCGCGGTCGCGCCGATCTCGCGCGCGTACTCGACCTGCGCCTTGGCGAGGATCGGGCGCGCCATGCTCGTGCCGAGCAGGTAGCGGCCCTCGTACACCGCCATCGCGCGCAGGCAGGGCCACACGTAGTCGACCAGGAACTCGCGCTTGAGATCGACCACGCGGCACGACGCCGCGCCGCTGCGCAGCGCCTTGTCCTCCAGCCCGCGCAACTCTTCTTCGCCCTGGCCGACGTCGCCCGCGACGCAGTGCACCTCAAGGCCGTGGTTCTCCTTCAGCCAGGGAATGATGATCGAGGTGTCGAGACCTCCGGAGTAGGCGAGACAGACTTTGTCGGGCACGGTGCGGTCCAGGAAGGCACGGGCGGGCGGCGCGTGCCGACCGCATACTTATGCATAAAAGGGCATAAGAATGCAGCAAGGCGGAGCGCCGTCAAGACCGCGGGCGCGAAAGGCTGACGCGCGGACCCGCGGCGAGTCGCCAGGGTCGACGGCAGTCCGGGGCGGGCGTCGCGCCCGAGCGCCGGCGCGGTCTGGCAGGAAGGCGTCAGCCCTGCGCCAGAGTTGCGCCGCTGGCCGCGGCCCGGGTCGCCATGTCGGCGACGTAGTCCTCGATCAGGCGCTTGAAGTCCTCGGCGAGCGTGGGGCCCTCGAGGGTGCACGCGTGCCGGCCGTCGATGTAGACCGGGGCGCGCGGCGCCTCGCCGGTGCCGGGCAGGCTGATGCCGATGTGCGCCGCCTTGCTCTCGCCCGGGCCGTTGACCACGCAGCCCATGACCGCGACGCGCAGCTCCTCCACGCCCGGGTAGCGC
>DATGPD010000084.1:0-7333 GCA_035305285.1 Planctomycetota bacterium | reverse complement strand
GACGGCAGAACGCAGCGGCGTCGGCTGCGAGCTGCCGGCGCACCTGCGTCATGTGGGGCAGGTTGTCGAGCGTCTCTTCGGCGACGCGGTGCATTAGCTGCTCGACGGCGTCGAGCGCGCGCTGGAAGTCGTGCTCCGCGGCCGCGCGCGCCTTGGTCTCGCCGGCCAGTGCCTGGGCGGCGAGCGCGTTGGCCCGCGCCTCCTTGGCCAGGGCGTTGAGGCTGATGCCGAGCGCGGCGACGATCGCCGCCAGCACCAGGACCGCCGCACCGACCTGCACGCGGTAGCGGCGCACGAACTTGCGGATGCGGTAGAGGTCGCTCGGCGGCCCGGCCAGTACGGGCTCGTGCGCGAGGTAGCGGCGGATGTCGGCGGCCAGCTCGTCGACGCTCGCGTAGCGTCGGTTGCGCTCCTTCTCCATCGCCCGGCAGCAGATCCAGTCCAGTTCGCGCCGCACGCGGCGGCGCAGCAACGTGGGCGTGGTGCTGCGCCGCCGGGCCATTTCCACCGTGTCCGCGTGCCGCGTGAGCTGCCGGCTGGGCGGCGGCGGATCCTCGGAGCGCAGGATGTCGATCAGTTGGCCGTAGTCGCGGCGCAGGCGCTGCGGCGCGAACGGCAGCGTGCCCGTGAGCAGCTCGTAGAGGATGACGCCGAGCGAGTACACGTCGGTGCGCAGGTCGACGTCGAAGGGGTCGCCGCCGGCCTGCTCGGGGCTCATGTACTCGGGCGTGCCGAGCAGCATCCCGGCGGTCGTGCGCAGCGAGTCGGCGGTGAGCCGCTGGTCGACGGCCTTGGCGATCCCGAAGTCGATGATCTTCGGTACGGGCCGCCCGTCCTGCTCGGTGACGAGCACGTTGCTCGGCTTCAGGTCGCGGTGCACGATCCCCTTGAGGTGCGCGTGGCGCACGCCGGCGCACACCTGCAGGAACATCGCGAGGCGCTGGTCGAGGTCGAGTCGGTGCGCGTCGCTGTACTCGGTGATCGGCACGCCGGGGACGTACTCCATGACGAAGTACGGGCGACCGTCGGGCGTCGCCCCGGCGTCGAACATCTTGGCGATGTGCTCGTGGCTCATGAGCGCCAGCGCCTGGCGCTCGGCGGCGAAGCGCACCGCGACCTCGCCGGTGTCCATGCCGCGCTTGATCAGCTTGACCGCGACCAGGCGCCGGACGGGCTGTTCCTGCTCGGCGAGGTAGACCGCACCCATGCCGCCGCGGCCGAGCAGCGAACGGATCCGGTAGGGACCGATCTGCTCCGGCTGTTCTTCGAGGAGGCCGGAGCGGCGCAAGTCGTCGATCTGGGCGCGCGCGGCCGGCGCGAGGGAAGGCCTCGCCGAGAGCAGGGCTTCGACCGCGGCCTGGTCGCCGCGCACCTCGGCCTCGACGCACGCGGCGACCAGCTCCTCCAGTTCGTCGGTGGGAAGCGTGTCGCCGCCGTCGCGGCCGGGAGAGTGTTCGCCTCGGGAAACGCCGGTATCCCCGTGCATGGTGGGCGGGCGATGATAGCGCTGCGGCCGCGGTGGTCCGTCGCGGACGGAAGGAGCGGCGGTCGTGGGACCGCTGCGGCGGCGATCAAACCGTTCTGATCGCGCTCGCCGGGCGGGCTTCGTGAAGCTCCGATCGCGGCCGGTGAACCGCGCCGGATGAGCGCATCTCGGAGCGATCCGTGCTGTGCCTTGCGTCGGGCGTGCGCCGCGGGCGAGCGGCGGGGTCAGCGCAATGCGCGCAGCAACTCGCGCGCGGCCTTCCTGGTGTCCGGGTCGGGGTCGGTCTCGGCCAGCTCGGCGAGCGCGTGGCGCGCCGGGCTGGCGGGCTTGGCGAAGGGCGCGAGCGCGCGCTGGCCGGCGCGGCGCACGGCCGGGTCGATGTCGTCGCGCGCGGCGCGAATCAGCGCGTCGACGGCCGCGGGCGAGCGGTGCTCGCCGAGCGCGGTGATGACGTCGAGGCGGACGCTCGGCGCGGGGTCGGCGAGCCCCTCGCGCAGCAGGGCGACGGCTTGCGGCGTCACGACTCGACGCAGCGCGTGGTACGCCGCGCCGCGCACGCTGTCCTGTTCATGGCGCGTGAGGCGCTGGGCGTGCGGCACGACGGCGTCGGTCCCGACGTTGCCGAGGGCGTCGAGCCACAGGTCGAGGCGGCCCTCTTGGCGCGCGCGTGCTTCGAAGGCGAGCAGGGTCGCGATGGCGGTCCGGCCGCCGACCGGCGCGTCGCCGGCGCGCGGCGCGAGGGCGCCGAGCAGCAGCATCGCGAGCGCGCGGTCGCCGGACAGCTCGGGAGCGTCCGCGATGTCACCGGCGACCGCCGAGAGCAGGCGTTCGTTGGGTCGCGCGAGCTGGAACATGGCCATCGTGGCCGACCGGCGAACCGCTTCGGGCAGGCCCGGATCGGCGCGCATCGCGGTGAGGACGTCCTGCGCCGGATCGGTGCCCGCTGCGCCGAGCGCCGACAGCAGCATGTTGCCGAGCCGCGTGTCCAGGCCCGCGCCGACCATCAGCCGGACCTCGGCGGCAGTCTCGGGCCGGAGCTTCACCAGCCAGATGATCGCTTGCCAGGCGGCGTCGATCGCCTCGGTGTCCTGCGGCTCCACCGCCAACAAGGCGGCGAGTGCCCGGGTGAGCGACGCGAGGTTCTCGCCCTGCAGGCGCCTGGCCCACCGGTCGCGGTCGTGGTCCGCGTCGCCGCCGTCGCAGTTCTCGCGGTGGCCGGCCGCCGGGTGCCACGGTTCGTCCCAGACCGACGCCGGGATCGCAGGGGTCGTCGTGGTCCTGGTCTGCAGCTCGAACCCGAACGTCGCGCGCACGTCGACCTCGACGCCGAGCGCGACGAGCTTCAGGGTCATGCGCTCGTCGACGTCGACCGCCTCGATCCAGCCGAGGGTGCGCGACAGGGTCGCGACCGACCGGCCGGCGAGGACGTGCGGGTGCAACTCGTTCCCGGCCATGACCTCGTAGCGCAGCTTGCGACGCTCGACGTGCACCGCATCGCCACCGGTCGCCTGCAGCGTGAACCGCGCGACCAGCTCGCCCGCCGAGTCGTGATCCGTGCTCTCCCACGTGCCCTGCGCGCCGGTCGGCACGCGATGCGCGTAGGCCGAGAACAGGCCGCGCATGAAGTTGCGCTGCTCGCCGTCGAGGCCCTCCGCGAAGCGGTAGCCACGCACCGAGCCATCGGTGCCGAGCCGGACGAGAAACGGTTCGGCGGCGGCCCCGGAGACCGGATCGGTGGCCGCGGAGCCGGGGGTCAGCGACGCGAGCGCCACGTTCGACAGCCGCACTTCGACGAGGATCTCGTCGTGCCGACGGTCGGCGACCACGACCGTGAACCCGCTGTGCACGTGGAAACCGGTCGCCTGCCGGCCGGCTTCCGCCTGCTCGACCGAGTACTCGCAGCGCCCCTGCAGGGCGTAGGTCAGCTCGGTGCCCACCGGCGCGGTGTAGTAGCCGTCGCGCTGCTCGGCCGCGGTGCGCACCACGCGTCCTCCGGCGGCAGGGTGCACGACGGGTTGCGCGTGCGCGGCGTGCGCCGCCGCCTCGGGCTCGCCGGTGGCGACCGACGCGGGTTCCCAGAGCAGGCACGCGAACAAGGCGGACGCGGTGGCGGCCGCGATCACGACGACGGCGGCCTTCTCGGTTCGGGTACGGGGCGAGCGCATGGCGGTTCTCCGGTGAGGCGTTGCGGACGGATGCGCGGGCCGCGCGGCTCACGCCGGCGGCCCGCGTCTTCAGGTCGTCGGATCAGAGGCTGATGAGATCGCGGTCGACGACGCCGAAGCTCCAGTCCACCGGCGTCGCGAGGGTCTTCTGGAAGCCGAACAGCTCGCCGAAGATGCTGATCAGCACGCGGATCGCGCGCATCTGGAAGTTGAGGAAGCCGCTGAGCCCGTTGGTCGCGCTCGCGGTCATGCCCCCGGTGATCCTGGTCTCGGCGAACGTGCCGCGCACTTCGACGCCGACGCCGGCGATCGAGACACCGAACGGCTTGAACACCGCCGCCACGCGGGCGCGGGCGACGACCGCGGTCTGTGCGGACACGGCGGGGCGCACTTCGGCGACGCCGGTCGGCAGGATGACGTTCGCGCCGGCGCCGAAGGTGATCCCGGCGTTGCCCGAGAGTCGGACCGTGATCCCGAGGATGGCCGGGATGTCCCCTGCCACGTCTTGCGGGAACAGCTGGATGGTTTGCACCGGGATGCCGCCGAGGTTCCCGGTCGCCGTGAGCGAGCGGTCCACCTGGATGCCGGCGAACTTCAGGCGCAGGCTGGCACGAGCAGTCTGGACCGTGAACGGACGGAAGAAGCCGCCGCCGATCGACTGGAACTGCCGGCTGATGTCGTTGTGCGCGTTGAAGTCGAGCTGCGCGACCGTCAGCGAGTGGGTGAGCACGGACGCGTGCACGCCGAGGTTGACGGCGGCGTCGGCCGCGCTGCCCGACAAGCTGGTCGACGCGCTCAGTGACGCCGAGGCGGACACCGAGCCGCCGAGGTACGAGTTGCCGATCGACTTGGAGAAGGAGCCGCTGATCGAGGTCTGGGCGGAGAGGCCGGCCAGGAGGGCGACGCCGGCGACGAACACGGGACGGAGGTGGGTGAACATGACGAGATCTGTCAGACGTTGACTGGGTTGTGCTGGCTCGGTGCACAGCCACGTCGGCTGCGTGAGCCGCCCGGAGAGGACGGGGGGAGGGCGCCCGTGACGGCTTTCGCGACTTTCCGCGCGTCGCGGGGTGCAGCGCCCGCTCCGCCGGGCCGGTGGGATCGACGGCGGCCCGAGCCGGAGGGGGCGGCGCGGCGAGAGCCCCGGGGTGCGGGCCGCCGGTTCTGTCGTCTGCGGGATCTGCGGCTGCCGTCGGCGACGCGCGGCGTGATGCCCGTGGCGTTCCGTCAGCGGTGCCGGCTCGTCGAGTGCACCCGCGCGCGCCCCGTGCGGTCCGGGGATGCGGCCGGCTGCCGCTCGCTCACTCCAGGGTCACGACGACCGAGTTGCTGGCCGCCGCGATCCGCAGCTGCGCGACGTCGATGAACACGGCGCGGAAGAACAGCATCGCATCCCGTGCGCCGGCGGGCAGCGGCACCTCCACGGTCGCGCTGCCCCCGACCGGCTGCAGAGGAACGTGGATGCCGTCACCCAGGAACCGGGGGTCGATGGGGAAGACCTGCGGGATCGGCTGCGCGGAGACCACCAGCGTGCCCGGCAGTCCGTCCGGGCCGGCTTCGACGCGCAGCCGGAACGTTCCGCCGCCGTTCCCCGCGTCGGCGCCGAGCGGGGTGAGGACCGGGAGCCGGCCGTCGCGCGCCGCCACACCGTCGCGGCCCGCGAACACCTGCGGCCAGGCGCACCGCACCGGCACCGAGACGTCGCGCCCGCCACACCGGACGTGCAGCGCGGTCGTGCCGCGGCGCAGCGCGCGGACCTGCCCGCTCACGTCGACCGCGATCAGCGTGCCGTCTTCCGCCGTCAGTTCGGTGCCGGTCACGCCCGTGACGTCGAGCTCGCGGCCGTCGTCCGTTCGGCCGATGACGCGCAGGGGCGCCGGCCGGGTCGGGTCTCCGATCACCAGCTCCGCCGGCTCCGTGCGCAACGCGGCGAGGTTCGTGCCTTCCAACTCCAGGTGCCGGCGGATCACCGACGCGACCGCGGTCGCGAGGACCTCGTTGCCCCTGCGGTTCAGGTGGCAGCACGGGTCGTTGTAGAGCGGCTCGGGGTGGTCGGCGAACAGGTGGCGCAGGTCGTGGAACGCGACGCCGCGCTCGCGCAGCTCGGCGAACCGCCTCTCCAGCAGCGCGTAGCCGCGTTCGATGAACCCGCGCCAGGGGTGGTCCTCCAGGAACGCGACGGCGCGTTCCTCGTCGCCCATCGGCTTGGAGCCCGGGTAGTACTGATTGGGCTGCAGGAAGTGGAAGTAGGGAATGCCGGCGCCCGCGCAGATCGCGTGCATCAACTGGGAAGAGCGCGCCCATACGCCGGCCATCTCTTCGAGCCCCTCTTCCACCGAAGCACCGCCGGTGCCGGGACCCTTGACGTCGTAGGGGAGCGTCGTCGGCTTGTAGTTCTCGACGGCGGTCGACGCGGCTGCGACCGACTTTCCGAGCCAGCGGTCGCAGGCCAGCCACAGGACCTGGCCGGTGGCGGTCCAGGCGAACGCGTCGCCGACCCGGGCGGCGTACGCGCGCAAGTCGCGCAGGTGGAGCAGCCGGCCGATCAGGCCCTGCATCTCGAGCGGCAACGAACTCGCCGCCAACCGCGCCCAGTTCTGCGGGAAGTAGCCGGGCACGCCCTGCGCGACGTTGCCGGCGGACAGTGCAAGTTCATTGAACCCGTCGAGGTTCACCACACAGTCGAGTTCGCCGCCCGCCTGCAGCACGTACACGAGCGCCGCGACGCCTTGCGGCTGCTTGTAGCCGCCCAGTGCCAGGCGCACGAACTCGATCTTCCGGCCCGCCAGCTTGCTGCACTTGCCGAGCTCGGCGAAGAACGCCTCGGGCGCGTAGAGCGTCATCTGCACCGCGACCGAGCCGCCGGTGACGCCCACCAGGTACCGATCGGGCGAACGGCGGCGCACCGTGTCGGCGGAGTCGAGGAAGCCGAACCGGTTGACCGGCGTCGTGCCGTCGGGCAGCGTGCCGTGGTACGCGTAGACGTAGCCGAGGTACGGATGCCGCGCGTCCGCGCCGGCGAGCGCCCGGCGTGCGGCCGCCTCCTCCTCGGTTTCGCCGGGCAGGCGATCCCGGCCCGCGCGTGCCGCGTCGCGGAGCGTCGCGGCGCCCGAGTAGGAGAAGAAGGACCCCGTGCCGAGCCACCAGACGGCGCTGCTCGCGAGTTCGGCAAGCACGAACAGCAGCAGCGCCGCCGCCAGGATGAACACGAATCGCCGTCGGCGCTTGCGTGTGGTCGGGCGCGGACTGGCCATGGGTCGCGGCCACTCTACGTGGTCGCATGGGGCCCACAAGGCGGATGGATGTGACGCGGGACTCCCGCGGACTCGCGAGTCGGCACCACGTCGGTGCGCGAGGCTGTCGGCGACGCGCAGGTCGTGGCTCGTGTGGTCGCCGGGAGCGGATCGTCCGGATCGCCTGCACGGGAAGTGCGTGGCACCGCGCGCTGCGCGCCGGATCGATCGGGCCCGGTCAGCCGATCGCCGCGGCGAGCGCCTGCACGACCTCGACCGCTTCCGCCTCGCTCAGCTCGGGGAAAACCGGCAGTGCCAGGTTGGTGCGCGCGGCCTGCTCGGCGACCGGGAAGCTGCCCGGGCCGTGGCCGAGCGCGGCGAAGCACGGCTGCTCGTGCAGGGGGATCGGGTAGTAGACCGCGCAGCCGACCCCGGCCTCGGTGAGGCGC
>DATGPD010000083.1:0-2933 GCA_035305285.1 Planctomycetota bacterium | reverse complement strand
TCAACGCCAGCACGATCAGACCACGCCCACGCATCAGATCCGACTCCTGCGCCACTGGACGAGCGCGCCGAGCACGAACAGGGAGATCGGCACGCCGCCGATCAGCAGCCACTGCACGCGTTCGACCTGCTGGCCGACGAGCTTCAGTTCACGCGGCTGGTAGCGGGTGCCGCGCACGCCGACGAGAGCCTTCCGCTCCGCCATCCACTGGAAGATGTTGAGCGCGAGGTCGCCGTTGACCGTCTCGAACACGTGGTTGTTGAAGGCGTGACCGCTGACGATCACCAGGTGGCCGGGGCGGCCTTCGACCGAGGACGCCACGTCGATCACCGCGCCGACGCAGCGCGACGCGAACAACTGCTCGGGCGCGACGTCGCGCGGCGCGATCCAGTCGACCACCGGCTCGCCGCCCTCGCCGCGCACCGTGCGGTGTTCGATCCACGCGTAGCGCCCGCTGCGCATCAGCGACGGGTCGAAGGCGATGCCGTCCGGCAGCTGCGCCGCACGCCGGATCTCGCGCGCCAACCTGACGGTCGGGAACCGGCCGGCGCGCACCAGCGGCCGGGTGACCGGATGCACCGGGTTGAGCGACGCCACGGGCAGCACCTCGACGAACTCGGTGCCGTCGCGCCCGGGCCGGTCGGGGCGGGCCGGATCGTGCACCAGGTGGCAGACCAGGTCCTCGCCCAGCTCGAAGCCGAGCCGCTGCCCGAGGTTGGCAAACGTCGGGTTCCAGCTCATCGGGGCGTGCACGTAGACGACCCCGAGGAACATGCGCCCGCCCTTGCGCAGGTAGTCGACCAGCGCGTCGGCGTGCGCGTCCGGCATCTCGCTGCCCGGTTCGAACAGGGCGACGCACGCGGCGTCGTCCGGCACGACCCTGGACTCGGTCAGGTTGAGCCGCGCGATCTGGAAGCCCTCGCGCTCGAGCGCGTGCATCAGGCTGGAGTACGACACGCTGGTGCTCGAGCTGATGTCCGCCTCGCGGTAGCCCTCGAGCACGTACAGCTTCGGCCGGCCCTCGACGAGCAGGCTCTTGATCGCCGACGAGATCGCCTCCTCGCCCTTGTAGTCCTGCAGGATCGGCTTCGGCTCGCGGCTCTGTCCCGGCAAGCGCGTCGCCTGCGACTGGCCGAAGTCGATCTGGGCGAGGTCGAAGTCGACCGACAGCACCTTGTTGCGCTGGTCGACCTTGACCAGCACGAAGTTCGCCATCCGCTGGTCCAGCGCGCGCGTCAGCTCGCGCACGCGGTCGATGTGCAGGCGCAGGTCGTGGTGCACGACCTTCACCGCCTCGCCGCCGTGCGCGGCGTATTGCCGGAGCAGGTCGGTGGTCAGGTCCTGCAGCGAGCTGCGCAACGCGTAGATGTAGCGGTCGCGCTCGGTGGCGTTCTCCGGCAGGCCGAGCGGCTCGTAGACCGTGTGCAGTTCCAGGGTGTGGCCCGCCTTGCGCAGCTCGTCGAGCAGTTCGATCGTGTCGTCGGTGATCGTGAACCGCTTGGCGGGCGACAGGTCAATCACCTTGCGCAAGCCGGGCCTGGTGGCGAGCACGACCGCCATCACGGCGATCGCCGCTCCCAGCGCGGCGGCGAGCAGCAGCCCGCTCCAACCGGCGACGCGCCGCAGTCTCACCGCCATTTGCGCGACTCCAGGGACTTGACCGTGAGGAACAGGAAGAACGCCGCGCCGCTGGCGTAGAACACGAGGTGGCTCGTGTCGATGAGGCCGCGGGTGAACCAGTTCTGCAGGTGGTCGAACACGTTGACCTGTTCGAGCAGGACGCGCACGGTGTGGTTCTCCTCGGCCACGTCGGCGAAGCGCTGCTGCGCGAGGTTCGGCACCGCGAGCAGGGCGATGTTGAACAACATCGCCGACAGCGATGCGAGCAGCTGGTTGTCGGTGAGGCTGCTGGTGAAGCAGCCGACCGCGAGCAGCATGGCGCCGAGCATGGTGAGCCCGACGTAGCTGGCGAACGCGGGGCCGACCGGCAGCGGCCCGTTGAGGAACGACGGCCAGGTCAGCACCCAGAGGAGGAGCGCGGTCGGCAACCACAGCGCGGCGAACAGGCCGAGCGCGGCGAGCCACTTGCCGAGCACGATCTCGACGTCGCGCACCGGCGCGGTCAGGAGCACCTCCAGCGAACCGGTGCGCTTCTCCTCGGCGAAGCAGCGCATCGTCAGGATCGGCGGCACCAGCACGATCATGAAGTTCGTGCTGGCGACGAACACGTAGCCGGTGGTGAACCCGTCGACCGCGCGCGGGAACTGCTCGTAGGTCCACGCCAGCCGCGAGATCTCGAAGCCGCGGAACAGGTAGAAGAGGACCGCGATGACGTACGCGACCGGGCTGAAGAAGTACGACATCAGCTCCTTCTTCAGCGTGACGAGGAGGACCCTCATGCCGGCTGGTGCTCCTCGGCCGGCACGGCCTCGACGCCCTCGGTGACCTGCAGGAAGAACTCTTCCAGCGTCGGCAGGCGCAGTTGCAGTTCGCGGACCGCCGCGCCGCGGGCGCGCAGCGCGGCGAAGGCCGCGTCGCGCGGGTCGGCGTTCTCCGCGACCGGCAGCTCGACGGTCGCGAACCGGTCGCCTTCGGCCACCGGTCCGGAGCGGGCCGCGGCCGGCGGGACCGCGTCGGCGAGCACGCCGTCGAGGCCGCCGAGCAGCGCGCGCAGCTCGGCTTCCGGCAGGGCCGCGGTCACCACCAGGCGCCGGCCACGGCTCTGCCGCAGCAGCGCCTCGGGAGTCCCGTCGGCGCGCAGCGTCCCCTGGTGGATCACCAGGATCCGGGTGCTGACGTCCTGCACCTCGCTCAGGATGTGGCTGGAGAACAGGATCGTGTGCTCCTGCGCCAGTTCGCGGACGAGCGCCTTCATCCGCCGGCGCTGGATCGGATCGAGACCCGTGGTCGGCTCGTCGAGCACGAGGATCGGC
>DATGPD010000082.1:0-3448 GCA_035305285.1 Planctomycetota bacterium | reverse complement strand
GATCTGGCGCAGGACCGGCTCGGCCGACGCGAAGTCGTTGATCTCGGCGAGAGCGAGCGCGCCGGCGACGCGCAGCTCGCGGTCGGTCGAGCGCACGAAGTCGTTCAGCGTGCGCTGCGCCACCCGGCGCAGCTCCGGCGTGCCGCGCGCCCAGAGCGACTTGGCCGCGGCGACGCGCACCTTGGGGTCGACCAGTTCGGAGGTCGTGTTCTTCTCCAGGATGGCCAGCGCCTGCTTGAGCGTGCTGCGGGTGAACACGTCGCGTCCGAGCAGGCCCATCGCCGCGGTGCGCAGCTCGGGGTCGTCCGACTCGGTCAGCGGCGAGAGCGCCTCCAGCACCTTGTCGCCGAGTGCCGCGCCGTCGGAGATGTCGCTGAGGGCGCGCGCCGCGGCGAGCCGGCCGAGGCCGCCCACCCTGCTGACCGCGGCCTCGATCGCGCGCGCGAGGGCGTCGTCTTCGCCAGGCAGCTGGGTGAGAGCGATCCCGGCTTCCCAGGCCTGGGTCAGGGTGCCGCGGTCGGCACGCGCCAGCGTGTCCGCGACCTTCCGCTCGAGGTCGCTCTGGGCCGCCAGGCTCGCGGGCATGGCGACGAGGCCGATCAAGAACGCCCTTCGGGCCAGGAGGGACACTTGGATGCGCATGTAGTCTCCGGGTGCTGCACGAGGGGACGCCCCCTCGCAGGTCTGTTCTCGTCTGCTTAGATCGGCGCTGCCTGCCGGCATGCTCCAGCAATCCGCGTGCGATGCTGCCGTGGACAGCGAAGGCGCGGGATTGTAGGACGTGCCGCGCCAGAGCCCAGGCCGTGCCGGCCGGCGCAGCGCCGCGGTGCACGGAGAACGACCATGACCGACCCGCGCTCCTCCGAACCATCCGTGCCGGATCTGTCGCACATCGATGCTGCCGGGCGTGCACGGATGGTCGACGTGTCGCGCAAGCCGGCAACCGAGCGCACCGCGGAGGCGCGCGCGCGCATCGAGTTGACCCCCGAGCTGCGCGCGCGGGTCTTGCACGGCGACCTGCCCAAGGGCGAGGCGATCGCGGTCGCGCGCGTCGCGGCGATCCAGGCTGCGAAGGACACCGCGCGCCTCATTCCCCTGTGCCATCCGCTGCCACTGGATGCGGTCGAGGTCGAGTTCGCGCCGCACGGCGAGGAGGCGATCGAGGTGCGGGCGCGGGCGCGCTGTCGCGGCTCGACCGGGGTCGAGATGGAGGCGCTCACCGCCGCCACCGTCGGCGCGCTGACCCTCTACGACATGGTGAAGGCCCTGTGCCGCGAGGCCCGGATCACCGATGTCGAACTGCTCAGCAAGTCCGGCGGCAAGTCGGGCGAGTGGCGGCGGGAGGGAGCGCAATGAGTGGTCTGCGCGTGGGCATCGTCGGCGCGACCGGCGCGGTCGGGCACGACCTGCTCGAAGTGCTCGCGGCGCGCGCCTTCCCGGTCGCGTCGTTGCGTCTGTTCGCGTCGCCGCGCAGCGCCGGCGGCGAACTGCCGTTCCGGGGCGCGCGCATCCCGGTGGAGGCCGCCGAACCCGACGCGCTCGCCGGCCTCGACGTGTGCTTCTTCTCGGCCGGCGCGGCGGTGTCGCGCGCGCTTGCCCCGGCGGCAGCGGCGCACGGCGCGCTCGTGGTCGACAACAGCTCCGCGTTCCGCCTCGACCCCGACGTGCCGCTCGTGGTCCCCGAGTGCAACCCCGGGGCGCTGGCCGACGTGCCGCGCGGGATCGTCGCCAACCCGAACTGCTCGACGATCATCCTGTGCGTGGCGCTCGCTCCGCTGCACGCGGCGGCGGGCGTCGTCCGCGTCGTGGTCGCCACCTACCAGGCCGCGTCCGGCGCGGGTGCACGCGCGGTCGAGGAGTTGCGCGCCGGCACGCGCGCCCGGCTCGCCGGCGAGCCGTTCACGCCGCAGGTGCTGCCGCAGTCGCTCGCCTTCAACCTGTTCCCGCAGGTCGACGTGTTCCAGGCCGACGGCTACACGAAGGAAGAGGACAAGATGCTGCACGAGACGCGCAAGATCCTCGGCGTGCCCGACCTCGCCCTGGAAGCGACCTGCGTGCGCGTGCCGGTCGAACGCTGCCACTCCGAGGCGGTGAGCGTGCAGCTCGCGCGCGCCGTGCGCCCGGACGAGGCGCGCGCGCTGTTCGCGCGCGCTCCGGGGCTCGTGGTGGTCGACGAGCCGGCGGCCGGTCGCTATCCGATGCCGAGCACCTGCACGCGGCAGGACGCGGTCGCGGTCGGCCGCGTGCGGTCGAGTCGCGTCTTCGAACCGGGGCTCGCGTTCTGGCTCGTCGGCGACCAGATCCGCAAGGGTGCGGCGCTGAACGCGGTGCAGATCGCCGAGCTGGCCGCCGCGCGGCGGTGAACGGCGACCCGCACAGCCTCGCGGCGGTCCGGCAGGCGTGGATCTGCTACCTCGCCTGCGTCCTGGCGCTCGCCGTCGGCGTGCGGCTGGTCGACGACCGCGTCGCCCTCGCCGGCTTCCTCGCCGTGCACGGGGCGCTGCTCGGCGTCGCGTTGCTCTTGCGTGCCGACGGCCGGCACGCGCGCGCGGCGTGGTCGGCGTTCACGCTGTGCGGCCTGCCGGCCGTGTTCTCCGCGGTCGGCCTCGGCCTGCCCGACCTGCACCCGCAGCCGTACGAGTGGTGCTGGATCGCGTTCGACCGCTGGCTGCTCGGCACCGACCCGACGGTCGCCGTGCAGGCGTGGTTGCGTCCGTGGTCGACCGAGCTGCTGCAGCTCGCCTACGCGACCTTCTACTTCCTGCCGATCGCCGTGCTCGTCACCCTGCTGCGCGCCGGTCGCCACGCGGCGTACGACCGCTGCCTGTGCGCGGTCGCGGTGGGCTTCCTGCTGAGCTACCTCGGCTACTACCTGTTCCCGACGCTGCCGCCGTACCGCTACCTGGAGCACGGCGCGCCGCTGCGCGGCCTGGCGCTCGCCGAGTCGGTGCACGGGCTGCTCGACACGCTGGAGTTCAACCGCTTCGACTGCATGCCGAGCGGGCACACGATGCTGACGCTCGTGACCCTGGCGCTCGCCTGGCGGTACACGCCGGGCCTGGCGCTGGTGCTCACCCCCCTAGGCGTCCTGCTGATCGCGGCGACCGTCGCGTTGCGCTACCACTATGTGGCCGACGTGCTCGCGGGTGCGGTGCTCGCACCACTCGCGCTGCTCGCCGCGCGGTTCATCGCCGGCGGCGCAGGCGGGCGCGCAGCACCAGGGCCGGGAACGAGATGAGGTTGTCGGCGTAGCGCCGCCACAGGCGGCGCGGCTCGCACGCGAGGCGCCACAGCCACTCGCACGACATGCGCTGGACGAGGCGCGGCGCGCGCTTCACGGTGCCCGCGACGAACGAGAAGGTGACCCCGATCCCGAGCATCACGCCGAAATCGCCGATCCGCGGCGCGAGCTCCACCATCAGCCGCTCCTGCTTGGGCGAGCCGAGGC
>DATGPD010000081.1:0-3409 GCA_035305285.1 Planctomycetota bacterium | reverse complement strand
GCCCGAGACCGACGACGAGCGCCGGCGCTACGCCGCGGCCGAGCGCCGGCGGCAGGCACGGCTGGCGCGACGCAAGGTCTGACGGTTTCGTCGGAGGGGCGCCGGGCAAGCCGGGCGCCGCGGAAGGCCTGTGGCCCGACGCGCCTCGGTCGGTCGGCCCTCCGCGCGACCGGGTCCGCTCCGCGAGCGCGCCGGTGCAGTCCTTCACCGGTCCGCAGCGCGCCCCTCTCCTGCGCGCCGCGGACCACACGCGTCGCGTGCGGGCTCGGCCATGGCATTGGCCCGGCGGCGCGCGTCGCCCTGGACAAGAAGGGCCACGTGGTCCGGAGCCGCGACTCTGCGTGTGCGCGCGGGACGGGTCCTGTTTCCCGGGCGTGGCCGCGATGGGAAATTCCGAACAGCGGGCGCGTTGTGCGCGCCCTCGTGGACTTAGATTCCTCTGCCGTGGCGACCGACACCGATCCCGTCCTGCAAGGCTTCTCGCCGAAGGCAGTCACCGCGGTGCGCGCTGCCGAGGCCCTGGCCCAGCGCCTGGGCGACAAGTCGGTGGCGACCGGGCACCTCGTGTACGGGTTGGCCCTCGACCGCAGCGTGGTGATCAACCACGTGTTCCAGGACCTGAATGTCGATCCGGACATGTTCGCGCAGTACGTCGACAGCCTGCCCCGCGAACCGGAGGGGCCGGGCGGGTCGCCGTACAACCGACACGTGCACACCGTGTTCGAGCGCGCGCGCGAGCTGGCGAAGAAGCTCGGGGCGAAGGAAGTGATCCCCGAGCACCTGCTGGTCGCGATGATGTCGGTGCGCGCCGGGTCGTGCTACGAGACCCTGAAGGAGTTCAGCATCGAGCCCGACTACGTCGCCATGCTGGTCATGGAGGCGATGGGGTTGGAGGAGACCGACATCCCCGAATGGTTCTGACCGGCGCACGCGCCGGCTCCGCGTCAGGGGACTCCGCTCGTTCGTGCCGCGGCCGCGAACCCGGCCGCCGTCCCGGTCCGCCGCCTTCCCGCGCGCGGACCGCTACGCCAGCGGCTGGCGCCGCTCGTGCTCCAGCTCGCGGATCTTGATCAGCAGTTCCTCCGGCGTGCGCACCACGGCCTTGGTCTGCTTGCCGATCGCGATGTAGACCGCCGGCTCGCGCTGCACCTCGTAGCCGCCGCGTGACAGCAGGATCGGGTCGTACTTCGGGTCGAGCATCTGCACGATGCGCGACGGCATGTAGGTCGACAGCGCGGCGCGACGCAGCGCGTCGGCCTGTTCGCTCTCGCGGTCGCCGACGATCGTGATCATCACCGGGGCATAGAGCACGAGGTCGACCGCGCGCGCGTAACCCGCGACGTAGTAACCGTACTCCTTGTAGTCGACCGCGAAGCACTCCAGCGTGCGGACCGCCTCGTCGTAGAACTCCGGCCGGCGCGACAGGTACGACAGGCGCACGAGCGCCTCCGCCATCATCGCGTTGTCGAGGATGCTCCGATTGCGACGGCGCATCGATCCGGTGTACGCCGGATCGTGGCGGATGTCGTAGAAGCCGCCGCCCGGCGCGCGCTGGCGCTTGATCGCGACCTCGGCGATCGCCTCGGCGGGCAGCAGGTAGTCGGCGTTGCCGGTGTGCTGGCTCGCGTCGACCAGAGCGCGGATCATGCACGCCTGGTCGCTGAGCATCCCGGGGAGGTGGTAGGTGCCGTCCCAGTAGTGGTAGACGCCGACCTCTTTCTGGTACAGGTTCTCCAGCACGAAGGTCAGCGCGCGCATCGCCTGGCGGCGCAGGTCGAGGTTGTCGAGGGTGACCGCGGCCTTGAGCAGCGCGCTCACCGCGACCGCGTTGCTGTTGGCGTAGATCGTGCGGTCGAGGCGCGGCGGCTCGTGCTTGCGGCGCTGCTCGGCGTCGAGGTTGTAGTACTCGGAGTCGGCGACCAGGCTGCCGAAGAACGCGCCGGTGTCCGGATCCTGCAGCGCGGTGATCATCCAGTGCACGATCCCCTCGGCGGTCCGCTGGTAGGCCTGCGTGCCGAAGATCTGGAACGCCTCGAGATAGTTGCGCAGGATCAGCGCGTTCGGCTCGAGCACCTTCTCGTAGTGCGGCGACTGCCAGTCGGGCGACGACGAGTAGCGGAAGAACCCACCGTCGACGCTGTCGTGGATCGCCGACGCCATCATCTTGTCGAGCGTCGTGCGCGCGAACGTCTCCATGCGCGGGTCGCCGAGCTTGACCGCGCGCAGCAGGGCGAAGTCGACCGCCTCGGGGTGCGGGAACTTGGCGCCGTCGCCGAACCCGCCGTAGCGGTGGTCGAAGCGCTCGAAGATCGCCTCGGCGACGTCGTCGACCATCGCCATCGACAGCGTGCCGTGCGCCGTGCGCTCGTGCTCGGCCTTCTGCGACAGCAGCTTCTCCAGCCCGCTCTGGATCTCCGGGCGCCGCGTGCGGAACACCTCCGCGACGCGGCGCAGGCGCGCGGCCAGTTCCGCCGGTCCGAGGAAGCGGTCGTTGGCGATCAACTCGCCTTCCGGCGTGAGGTACGCGATCGTCGGCCAGCCGCCGCTGCCGTAGCGCGCGTTGACGTCCGGCCGGCGCTCGGCGTCGACGAGCGCGGGGATGAACTCGTTCTCGATCACGTGCACGACGTCGGGGTCGCGCAGCGAGGTCTCGCGCAGCTCGCGCGAGTACGGACACCACGCGGTGGTCAGCACGAGGACGATCGGCCGGCCGGCGCGGCGCGCCCGGTCGAGCAGGTCCGGCTCGAAGTCGCTCCAGTCGATCTCTACCATCGCGGGTTCACGGGGCCGGAGGGGGTACGGGCTCCTCCATGGACGTCGACGCGCAGCGGCGCGGTCATTGAGCCGCCGCCGCACCCGTGTGCGGCAGCGGCTCGAACGCCACCCGGGGCGCGTCCGCCCACAGGTCTTCGAGCGCGTAGAACGCGCGCGCCTCGGGCACGAACACGTGCACGACGACGTCGGCGAAGTCGAGCAGGACCCAGCGGTTCGGGTTGCCGACGCCGGCGGCGTGCGAGCGCGGCCGGCCGCGGAGCTTCATCTCGTGCTCGAGCTCCAGGCCGATCGCCTGCGCGTGGCGTTCGTTGCGCGCGGTGACGATCACGAAGTAGTCGGCGATGCCCAACGAGTCCACCACGTCGAGGATGACGATGTCGGTTCCCTGCTTCTGGTGGGCGAGCTGGGCGAGATCTCGAGCGAGCTCTGGTGCTTGGATGGTGTCTGCCTCCGAAAGGTTGCGGGGGCAGGATACCAGATCCGGCCGCGTCGAGGGGGCGAGGGGGCGGCGCGCGGCGCGCCCGCGCGTGCGAGCGATCAGCCGGCCGCGCCCTTGAACAGCGGCACGGCCAGCACCGCAGCGATCGACATCAGCTTGATGAGGATGTTGATCGACGGACCGGCGGTGTCCTTG
>DATGPD010000080.1:0-5922 GCA_035305285.1 Planctomycetota bacterium | reverse complement strand
ACGGGCGCCCGCTCGCGGTGGCCGACGACCTGTGTGCCGCGGTCGAGCCCGTGCTCGCGATCGTGTCCGGCGGCGTGCCGGACGCGCCCGCCGCCCAGGCGGAGGTCGCACGGCGCCGCGCGATCCGCGTGGTCGAGACGGCGCAGACGGGCACCGTGCTGGTCGAGGCGAGCCGCCCGCCGCGCGTGCACCTCGAACGCGCCGAACCCCTCGCTCTGCGCTGACATCGGCGCGAACGCTTCGCAGGCGCGGCGCGCGCTCCGTATGGTCTCGCCATGCCTTGGTTCCGACTGCTCGTACCGTTCGTCGTCGTCTGTCTGTCCGGCCGCCCCGACGAGGGGCAATGGCTACCCGGACAGGTCCGCGAGATGGACTGGAAGGAGCTGCAGGCGCGCGGCCTGGAGTTGAGCAAGGACGAGCTGTGGCACCCCGAACACGGCGGGGTGCTGTCCGCCGCGATCCGGTTCGGCGGCGGGTGCAGCGCGTCGTTCGTGTCGGCCGACGGCCTGATCGCCACCAACCACCACTGCGGGTTCGGCTCGATCAACCAGCTCTCGACCCCGGAGCGCAACCTGCTCCGCGACGGCTACACCGCGGCGACACTCGCCGACGAACTGCCTTGCCCGGGACTCACGGTGTCGATCGTGCGCCGGATCGTCGACGTCACCGCGCGCGTGCACGCGGCGCAGGCGCAGGCGCGCAGCGACCACGAGCGCTTCACGCGCACGCAGCAGGAGATCAAGGCGATCGTCGCCGAGGGCGAAGCCGAACCCGACACCGAATGCCGGGTGGCGTCGTTCTTCGAGGGCCGCGAGTACCACCTCATCGTGCAGACGGTGCTGAAGGACATCCGTCTCGTCTACGCGCCGCCGCGCGCGGTCGGCGAGTTCGGCGGCGAGGTCGACAACTGGGAGTGGCCGCGGCACACCGGCGACTTCGCGTTCTTCCGCGCCTACGCCGCACCCGACGGTACGCCGCGCGCGCATTCCAAGGACAACGTGCCGTACCGTCCCGCGCACTGGCTCAAGGTCAGCAGCAAGGGGGTGCGCGAGGGCGACCTGGTGATGGTGCTCGGCTACCCGGGCCGCACACTGCGCTACCAGACCGCGGACGCGGTCGCCGACCGCGCCGGAGTGTTCTATCCGCAGCGCCACCGCCTGCTGACCGAGGTGATCGGGATCCTCGAGTCGGCGAGCGAGGCGAGCGAGGCGAAGGCGCTGCAGTACGCGAGCACGATCAAGAGCCTGGCCAACGTGCAGAAGAACGCGCTCGGCATGATCACCGGGCTGCGCCGCAACCGCACCGCGGACCTCAAGCAGGCGGAGGAGGAGCAGTTCACCGCCTGGATCGAGCAGAGCGAGGAACGCCGCGCGAAGTGGGGCGACGTGCTCGCCGAGTTGCGCGCGATCGACGCCGACGAGCGGGCGACGATGGAGAAGGACGCGCTCCTCCGCCTGTTGCTCGACGAGCGCCTGCTGCCGCTCGTGGGGAACACCGTGCGCCTGGTCACCGACCGCACGAAGCGCCCGGACGACGCCGCCGCGGCGCGCCGGCAGGTGAAGCGCGCCTTCGGCTCGCCCGCGGTGGTGCGCGACCTGGAGACCGTGCAGATGCCGCTGCTCGCGCTGTTCCTCGCCGAGGCGCGCGCGCTGCCCGCGGAGCAGCGCCTCGCCGGCTGCGAGTGGCTCTACGCCGACCCCGACCAGCCGATCGAGACGGTCGTCGGCCGGCTGATGACGAGCAAGTTGCTCGACCTCGACGCGCGCGCCGATCTGGCCGCGCAGGGCCCCGACGCGATCGCCGCCGCGACCGACCCGCTCCTCGACTTCGCGCGTGCCCTCGCCGCCGAGCGCACCGCGATGGTCGCGCGCGACGAGGCGCGCGCCGGCCGGCGCATCGTGGTCGGCACCCGCTGGATCGAGGCGCAGCAGGCGTGGCGCGGCAAGAAGTTCTACCCCGACGCCAACGGCACGCTGCGCGTCTCGTTCGCCACCGTGCGCGGCTACAGCCCGCGCGACGGCGCACTCTACCTGCCGCAGACCCGCGTCCAGGGCGTGCTGGAGAAGGAGACCGGCAAGGAGCCCTTCGCCAGCCCCAAGGCCCTCCTCGAGGCCGCCGAACGCCGCCGGGAGAGCCGCTTCTTCGACCCGGATCTCGGCGACGTGCCCGTGTGCTTCCTGTCCGACGCGGACACCACCGGCGGCAACTCCGGCTCCTGCGTCATCAACGGCAAGGGCGAGCTCGTCGGCCTCAACTTCGACCGCGTGTTCGAGAACGTCGCCGGCGACTTCGGCTGGAACGCCGAGCGCTCGCGCAACATCTGCGTCGACGTGCGCTACATCCTCTGGATGATGGAGCAGGTGCAGCCGGCGCCGCGGTTGCTGGCCGAGCTGTTGGGGAGCTGAGCGGCGCCCCGCCCCCCGGCGGGACGCAGCGCGGGCAGCCCTCGCCCGAGCGCCGGCCATCATGTCCGGCACACGCGTGGCGCTCCCCCGCGATCGCGCGCAGCGTCGCACACGCCGCGGGCCGCGCAGGACGATGGGCCCGGGTCCCCACCCGCGGCGGAACGGACCTTCGCGTGCCGGCCGGGCGCGAAGCCCGCGCGCCTCGCCGACGGCGCGCCCCGGAGCGCCGCGCGCACGCGCACCCGGCGCGGCTCCGACTGCTCGTGGACACGGCTCAGGATCGGTGCCGCACGGTGCCAACCGAACGCTGCACCCCGAACGCACGCGGCCTGTCGGCCTCGCCGACGGCCGCGACCACACATGCGAAGGACAACGGAACCAGGCGCAGGAGCCGGGCACGTCCTGCCGCCTCACCAGGGCCCCGCCACGACGAGCGCGACCTTCGGCCGGAACATCCACCCGAGGAACATCCCGACGACCCAGCCTATCGGCACGCTCCACTCGATCGGCGCCCCTGCGGCACCGTACAGCAACCCCACCACGATTCCGCAGGCCCCGCCGACGAACGCACCGATCCGCCGGTCGCTCGCCTCCTGTTCGGCCGCGGAACGAAAGCGCGCGCGCCGGCGCGCGCGCATACGTTCGCGGAAGGTTCGCGTGTTCATGCTCGGTCCTCGCGATGCAGGGCGACGGCAGCCTGCCGTCCCGCGACGAAGCCGGCGCCTACCTCGGAGGGCAGCCGCTATTCCACCGCCCCCGCATCCGCTGCGCCCGGCTCCAGCTCGCGCCGGTACGCGGCGACGTACGGCAGCTCCCGATACCGCCCGGCCACGTCCATCCCGAAGCCGATGACGAACTCGTCGGGGATCTCGAACCCGACGTACCTCAGCGGCACGTCCACCACGCGGCGCGCGGGCTTGGACAGCAGCGTCGCAACCTCCACCGAGTGCGCTCCGCGTGCCTTCAGTTCCGCCGTCAGCACCTCGACGGTGCGCCCCGTATCGACGATGTCCTCGACCAGCACGACCGGAGCACCGTCGAGGCGCAGGTCCCGGGGCACCTCCACGCGGACCCGGCCGTTGCTCACCGTGCCGTTGCCATAGCTGCGCGCGCGCACCTCGGTGAACGGCGGGCTGCCGGGGACGAGCGCACACAGGTGCTCGGCGAACACGCGCGCGCCCTCCATCACCGCGACGAACCGCGGCGGCGCGGACGGATGGTCGGCGGCGATCGCGCGCGCCAGCTCGTGCACGCGGCAGAGGATGTCGTCACGGGTGATGACGACCGGAAAGGCGGGACGGATCACGGGAACACGACGAGCGCGGCGCGCCGGCGGGATGGTAGCAGAACCGCGCCGCGCGTCGCGCACGCGGCAACGCGCGCTTTGCGCCGCCATGCTCGCGAAGGAAGGCGACGCTGCACCGCGAGGTGTCGGTGGTACACGCGCCGCGTGCGGGCCGCCGCTTCGCGACGATCGCGCCCCACGCGACGCCCGGGACTCCTCCATCCATCCCGCCGCCCGTACTCGCGCTCGCACGCAGAACCCCTCCGATCGCCCGCTATCCTGCCCGCCCATGCTCGTGGAGCATCGTTACGGTCCCGACGTCGTGCTGCTCGGCGACCCGTTCCTGCAGTCGCTGCTCGCCCGGATCAGCGCGCCGGAGACCGGCATCGACCAGCTCCCCGCCCTCGTGCGCAGCGCCTACCAGCGCCTGTGCTTCGAGGTGCTCGCGCGCGAGTTCCCGACCATGGAGACGCGGTTCATGACGCGCATGGCGGCCACCGAGCCACGCGCGTTGGTACGCACGACGGTGCTGTGCCGACAGACCAGGCTGGTCATCTGCGCGGTGATCCGCGCCGGCATCCTGCCGTCGCAGACCTGCTACGAGGTCGCCGGCTCGGTGCTGCCGGCCGAGAACGTCCGTCTCGACTTCGTGAACATGTCGCGCACGGTCGACGAGGCCCACCAGGTCACCGGCGTGCGCATGGACGGCAGCAAGATCGGCGGCCCGGTCGACGGCGCGGTCGTGCTCATCCCGGATCCGATGGGCGCAACCGGCGGCACGGTGGCGCACACCATCTCCGTCTACCGCGCGCTCGGCGCCGCGCCGAAGGCGATCATCGCCGCGCACCTGATCGTCACGCCGGAAGCGATCGTCCGCCTGCGCGAGTTCGCACCCGGCGTGAAGATCTACGCCGGCCGGCTCGACCGGGGTCTGTCGCCCGAGCACGTGCTCGACACCGTGCCGGGCACCCACGTCGAACTCGAACGCGGCCTGAACGACGTGCAGTACATCGTGCCGGGCGCCGGCGGGATGGGCGAGCTGCTGACGAACTCGTGGGTGTAGCCGACCGCCGGTGCTCGGGGGATGACAATCGCTCGCACCGTGCACCCCACCGCCCCCGGGTTTTCGCTCCCCGCGGCAGCACGGCACGTTCACCTTTGCCGACAGCGAGACGCGGCGCTGGGACGTCGTGCTCAGCGCGGGACCGACCATCAGGGGAAGGCTCGTCGACGAGGCCGGGCGGCCGCTCGCCCGGTGGTGGATCCATACGCCGGCGGTGCGCGGCGCGTGTGCACCGACCGCGCGGGACGCTTCCTCCTGGCCGACTGCACGCCGAGCGACACCGGAGCGCACCCGGCTCGTGCCGGTCGTCGGGAGTGCAGAACGCGACGCGGTCGAACTGGACCTGCCCACCGGCGGGCGAAATCGAGCGCACGATCGACCTGCCGTGAGGCGCGCGGTCAGCGCGCCACCGACTCATCCCACCAGAACTCCGGCCGCCAGAAGTCACGGCCGTTGAAGTCCCCGTGCTTCTCCGGCCCCCCGCTGCCGACATCGAACGACTTGATGTAGACGCGGTCGCGCACCGCCTCGAACAGCCAGATCGCCGGGATCACGTTCAGCCACTTGCCGAGGGTGCGGTCGATCTCGCTCGCCGGCGCCGTGTACCAGTTGTCGACCCACTCGAGCAGGCTGCCGCGCGGGACGACGTCGTACCAGGGCAGCACCGAGAACTTCTCGTCGGCCTCGGCGATCGGGTGCAGGGTCAGCAGGAAGAAGCGCGCGCGGCGGTGGCGCAGCAGGTAGGGCACGATCACCTTCTGCGCGTCGCGCACCGGGCAGGCGGGCGCCATGTAGACGATGTTCTTGACCGGCAGGTCGGGGTAGGTCGAGAGCACCTCGTTGATCACGATCGCGCCCATGCTGTGCCCGACCAGGGTGATCTCCCAGCAGCCGTGCGCGTCGCCGTCGGCGCAGGTCACCGCGGCGAGCGCGTCGAAGAACGCGTGCAGGCGCTTCTTCTGCCCCGCGACGTGGGCGGCGGCCGCGGCGGGGTCGTCGCGCTCGTCGTGCGACAATCCGTACTCGTCCGGCCCGTGGAACAGGTGCCGCGTGCGCTGCAGCATCACCTGGAACGCACCCTGCCCCATGCCGTTGAGGAACAGGAGCTGGAACACGACCTTGGGCGGCTGGCTCAACCAGTACGAGAAGAACCGGCTGGTCTGCGCCCA
>DATGPD010000079.1:0-5394 GCA_035305285.1 Planctomycetota bacterium | reverse complement strand
ATCGAGCCGCGTCCGCTCGTCGCCGAGCTGGCGGTGCCGCACCGCGAGCCCGAGCTGTGGCTCGCGCGCGGCCTGCTCAAGACCGCCGCGACCGAGCTGGGCTGCCACGAGGTCTACAACTACAGCTTCGTCTCGGACCGTCTGATCGCGGCGTGCGGCGCGGGCGGCCAGCCCTACGTGCGCGTGCGGAACCCGGTGGCGCCCGAGCTGGCGCGGGTGCGGCGCCACGTCCTGCCGAGTCTGCTCGGGTCGCTCGCCGCCAACCTGCGCGACGCCGAAGAGGTGCGGCTGATGGAGCTGGGCAAGGGCTACCACCCCGAGATGCCCGGCGACCGCAACCTGCCGGCGGAGGTGTTCGAGCTGGCGTTCGCGTTCGGCCACGCGCGCGGCGCGGACCTGTACCCCGTGCTGCGCAGCGGGATCGCGTCCCTCCTGTCCCGCATCGGCTGCGCGTGCTCGATGACCGCGCTGGCCGAACCGCGCGACCGCGGCTGGATCCACCCCGGACGCACCGTGGCCATCCACGCCGGGACCGAGGAGGTCGGCTACGTGGGCACGCTGCACCCGGAGGTCGCCGAGGCGCTCGACCTGCCGCTCAGCACCGCGATCGCCTGCCTCGACCTGCGCGCGATCCTGCGCGCCGGGCAGGCACCCCGGCAGATGACGCCGATCCCGCGCTTCCCGAGCCAGCCGGTCGACGTCGCGCTCGTCGTGCCGACCTCGGCGAAGGTCGCCGAGGTCGCGACCTTCCTGCGGTCGGTGGGGGGGGAACTGGTGCGCGCGGTCGAGCTGTTCGAGGTCTACCGCGGCGACCGTGTCCCGCCCGGGAGCAAGAGCCTCAACTTCACCGTGGTGCTGGGAGCGCCGGACCGCACGCTCACCGCCGAGGACGAAGCGCGCTACCTCGACCGGGTGCGCAGCGAGTGTCGCTCGATCGGCGCCGAGTTGCGCGGCTGAGGCCGCACCCGCGGCGAACGGGCAGGACCGGGCCGGGCGACCGAACGCGCGACCCGGCACGGCGTGCCGACGGCTGCGCCCGCAGCGATGATCGCGCCGTAATCGTCCGGGGCCCCTTGCGCTTCCGCACGCGGCGGGTTAGCTCTTGCACCTGTCCGCGGCGGGCCAGCTCGCCGAGTCGACCCGGGTCCGCGGCTTGGCTGGCTTAGCAGGAACCTGTCTGTTGATTGCGTGAATCGTCGGCTCGCCGCGGGGCGAGCATGGTTCCTGAAGCAAGGGCCGGCGAGGAGAGACGGTGATCCCCCCTGGGCGGCGCTGCGTGCGGGAAGGCGTGCAGACTCCGGGGTGAACGGCACGTGCGGCAGCGGTCTCCCGAGAGGCCGATGGAGATGACAAGAGCGTTTCGATGAGCACCCGTCTCTACGTGGGCAACCTTTCCTACAGCACGACCGAGGAAGCCCTGAATGCTGCCTTCGGGCAGGATGGTCGGAAGGTCGCCGGCGTCCAGTTGATGATGGACCGGGAAACCGGTCGCTCGCGCGGTTTCGCGTTCGTCGACATGGCGAGCGAGGACGACGCGCGCAAGGCCATCCAGGCGATGGACGGCTTCGAACTCGACGGCCGCCGGCTGCGGGTCAACGAGGCCGAAGAGCGCCGCCCGCGTCCGGGCGGCGGTGGGTTCGGCGGCGGCGGCGGCCGGCGCGGCGGCTTCGGTGGTCGCGACCGCGGCGACCGCGGCGACCGCCGGCGCGACTGGTGAGCGTGCCTCGCGCTCCCGGCGGCGATCGCCGGGAGAGCGCGGCGGCGGAGGCGGGGTCTTCCGGGACCGCCGCCTCCGTTCACCGGACGTGGCCGACGAACACCTTCAGGTAGCCGGTCTCCGGACATTCGAGCGCGACCGGGTGGTCCGGGCCCGCGCCGCGTCGGTCGAGCAGGCGCACGTCGCGGCCTGCTTCGGCGGCCGCGCGGCGCAGCATCGCTTCGAACCCGGCCGCGTCCAGCGCGCCGGAGCACGAACACGTGACCAGGAGCCCGCCCGGCGCGAGCTTCTGCAACGCGGCGCGGTTGAGGTCCAGGTAGCGCGGCAGGCCGGCATCGAGGTCGGCCTTGCCCGCGATCCACTTCGGCGGGTCGAGGACGATCAGGTCGTGCGCTCCGGGCCGCGCCGCGCGCAGCACGGCGAATGCGTCGTCGTGGCGCACGTCGACCCGCACGCGGTTGCGCGCCGCGTTCTCGGTCGCGAGCGCGACCGCTTCCTCGTCGAGGTCGACCGCGACGACCGTGCGCGCGCCGCCGAGCGCGGCGTGCACCGCGAACCCGCCGGCGTGGCAGCACAGGTCGAGCACCGTGCGCCCGCGCGCCAGGGCGCGCACGAGCTGGCGGTTGTCGCGCTGGTCGGCGAAGAACCCGGTCTTGTGCCCGTGCCCGGGCACGACCGAAAAGCGTGCGCCGTGCTCGACCACCTCGGTCGGCTGCGCGCGCACCGGCGGGGGCGGAGAGAAGCCTTCGCGCGCGGCCGCCTCGCGGTCGGCGCCGAGGAGCAGGCGCGCGCCGGGGAAGTGCACGCGCAGCCGCTCGCCGAGCGCCTCGATGTGGTTCCGCACCGCGAGCGAGAACATCTGCGCGACGATCGCGTCGCCGATGCGGTCGACGACGAAACCGGGAAAGCCGTCGCCCTCGGAGTGCACGACGCGGTAGGCGTCGGTCACGCGGTCGAGGCGGAGCACGTCGCGGCGCAGCGCGACCGCGGCATCCAGCAAGCCCGCGAGGTAGGCATCGACGTCGTCGACCTCGGCGCGCGCGAGCATGCGCAGCGTCAGCTCGCTGCGCGGGTTGTAGAACCCGACGCCGACGAACGTGCCGTCCTTGTCGACCACGCGCACGGCTCCGCCTTTCGGCAGGGGGCGCGCCGGCTTGCGCACCATCTTGCGGAAGAACCACGGATGGCGCCCGCGCACCCGGACCGCGAGCTGGACTTCAGGGAGCACCGCCGTGTTTTGCCGGCGCGCGCGCACGTTGCAAGCGCGCCCCGCGCGCATACTTGGCCTCGTGCGAACGACCATGCCCGCGATGTCCGAGTTCCGCGGCGCCCCGCCGTGCACGCCGGCGCGCGCCGCTCCGCCGATCCGGTCCCCGCATGCGCTGCGCGCCGCGGCCCTGGCGTGCTGCGCCGCGCTCGCCGCGTGCGGCGGGGAGCCCGCGCCCTGGCAGCGCGACCACCTGCAGGCCGCGGCCATCCTGCGCGGGCGTGACCTCGACGTGCGCGGGCGGGTGACCTTCGTGCGGCCGCGGTCGGCCGACGTGGGCACGCTGCAGTTCGACGTCGAACGCGAAGGTCACCTCGACAATGCGACGCTCCTCGCGAACGAGAGGACCACCGCGTTCACCGACGGGGTCCCCCGCGCGATCCGGCCCGACGAGATGTGCGTCCTGGACGTGCTCGCGGCGCTGTTCGCCTGGCCGGGGCGCGAGGCGACGCGCGAGTGGGACGGCACCTGCGCGCGCGTCGTCATGGCCGACGGCGCGACCTACGAGTGCACGCTGCACGCCGAGGTGGCGCCCGACCCGCACCACCGGCGCTGACATGCGGAACGGGCGCGCGGCCCGGGTGCGCGTCGGCGTGCTTCGCGGCCCCGCGGGCGTGGCGCGACGCGCCGCGCGTGGCTGAGGGAGACGTCGCCGTGCGCCGAGCAGGGCCGCTCCGCCGGACGGTCTCTCGAGGAGCGGCCTGCACGCGCGCCGCCGCGCCCCTTCGCGGCGTCCCGATGGCCCCGTGTCTCGCTCCGAGAGCGCCGCGCGGCGCGCCCCCCGGCGTGCGGGTCCGCGCGGGGTAGCCTTGGCCATGCTCGTGGTGACCCGGACCCCCAGCGGGGGGCATGGTTCCCTGGCGGAGGCCTACCTGATCGAGAGGCGCCGCCTTCCCGACCGGCGCGCCGAGCCGACGCCGATGCTGTCGCGCTACGCGTGGCACGGCGGGCGGCGTCGGGCCGGACGGCGTGCCGGCGAGACGACCAACATCTACGTCGACCAGCACGGTCCGGCGTTGCTCGCGGTCGTCGTGGCGCTGACCGCGCTCAACTTCCTGGACGCCTACTTCACCGTGCTGTTTCTCTCCTACGGCGGCCAGGAGCTGAACCCGCTGGTCGACGCGCTCCTGCGCCTCGGTCCCTGGCCGTTCGTGCTGGCGAAGTCGCTCGGCGTGGGCGTGTGCGCCGCGTTCCTCACGACGACCAAGAACTTCGTCGCGGCGCGGATCGGCCTCGGCGTGCTGACCGTGGGCTACCTCGCGCTGCTGGCCTGGCACCTCTACCTGCTCATGCACCTGCCGCTCTGAGCGGGCGCACCGCGCGGCGGGTGCACCGGCGTAGCATGCCGTCCGATGTGCGGGATCGCCGGCATCCGTGACGAAGTGCTCGCCGCCACGGGCGGCAGCTTCGCGCGCGCCCTGCAGGCGCTCGCGTGGCGGGGGCGCGACGGCCAGGGCCAGGTGTCGGTGGGCGGGTGGCGGCTCGGCGTCGCCCGGCTCGCGATCACCGACCCGGGCGCGGGCCAGCCCCTGGCAGGGCCGCAAGGTATCGCGATCGCGTTCAACGGAGCGGTGACCTCGGCGCGCGCCGAGTGGCAGCAGTTCGGCTCGGGCCGGCGCACGCGCAACGACGCCGAGCTGCCCCTCCTGCGCCTGCACCACGCCGGGCCGGCGCACCTCGCGCCGCGCTGCGGGCACCACGCGTTCGCCGTCGTGGCGCCGGACGGCCGCGCGTGGCTCGCGCGCGATCCGTTCGGCGAGAAGCCGCTCTACGTGGTGTACGAGGGCGGACGCGCGCTCGCGTTCGCGTCGACCGTGCCGGCGCTGCGGGCGCTCGGCTTCGAGATCGAGCTGGACGAACGCGAGGTCGCGGCGTTCTTCAAGCGCGGCTGGCACGGGACGCCGCGCGTGGCCGGCCCCGGGCGGACCCTCGACGACGCGCGCACCGGGGTGTGGTCGGCGGACGACGGCAGCGACGTGCCGCAGGCTGCCGCCGCGTGGCCCGCGCGGCCGCTGCACGCGCGGCTCGCGGCGGCGGTGGAGCGATGCGCGGCGGCCGAGGTGCCGGTGGGCCTCGCGCTGTCGGGCGGCATCGACAGCGCGTGCATCGCCGCGTGCTTGCCGGCGCCTGCGCGCGCGCAGGTTCACGCGTTCCAGTTCCGCGCGCGCGGCGCGCCCGGCGGCGAGCGCGCCGTGGCCGCGGCGGTGGCCGGCGCGCTCGGCATGCGCCTCGTCGAGGTCGACGGCGGCCCCGAGCTGCTCGACGACCTGATGCTCCTGACACGCGCGCACGGCCTGCCGCTCGGCGACCCGTCGGTGCTCGCGGCGCACGCCGTGGCGAAGGCGGCGGCGAACGAAGGGGTGCGCGTGCTGCTGTCGGGCGAGGGCGGCGACGAGCTGTTCTTCGGCTA
>DATGPD010000078.1:0-2018 GCA_035305285.1 Planctomycetota bacterium | reverse complement strand
ATGGTCATCGTCATGCGCGTACCGCGACCGTCCTTCTCGAACCGCGTCTCGACGCGGTTCTCCGGAGTCGGGTCGGGCAGGTGCATGCGCTCGGTGTGCACGATCCGGTGCGGCGCCTCGACGACCTGGTACTCGCCGGTGAGCGAGAACGAGGCGCCGTTCTCGTCGTTCTTCCACTCCATGCGCATCTTGCCGCCCGGCCGCGCGTCCAGCTCGCAGACCGGCATCGACCAGCCGTCGGGCCCGAGCATCCAGCGCTTCACGATGGCCGGGTCGGTGTGCGCGGCGAACACGCGCTCCGGCGGCGCGGCGAAGGAGCGGGTGATGACGAGGGTGGTCGGACTCTTGCGTTCCACGTGCAGGTTCATGGCAGGTCTCCGCGGTCGTTCGCGTCGGGGTTGGAGTCGGCGTCCTCGGCGAGCACTTCGTCGAGGCGCTGGTAGCTGCGCTCCAGCGCGGCGCGCAGCTGCCTGAGCCACGCGTCGAGCGGCGCGAGTGCGTCGGGGGCGAGACGGCAGGGTCGCCGCTTGCCCTCGCGGCGGCGCCGGATGAGGCCCGCGCGCTCCAGCACCTTGAGGTGGTGCGAGATCGCGGGCTGCGTCATGTCGAACGGCGCACACAACTCCCCCACGCTCGCCTCGCCCCGGGCGAGGCGCGTGAGGATCGCGCGCCGGGTAGGGTCCGCGAGCGCGAGCAACGTGGCGTCGAGCGTCACCGGCTCATGCATAAGCACTATTTTATATAAATACCAGCAGAAATGCCGGAAGTTTACTGAAACGGCCGACTTGCACGTCCTGGCGCAAAGGCCGACTCCCGGGAAAGCGCCAGCAGCCGCCGCCCGCGCACGATCACTGCCGCCGCGGGGCGCGCACCTCGTCGACGAGCCGCCAGCCTCCGCCGTCGGCGATCTCGGTGCGCAGCACGGCTGGCCGGGGTCCGGGCACGCGGAGCACCGCGCGCCGCACGGCACCGGCCGAGCCAGGCAGGGCGGCGAGGGCCGCACGATCCAGTTCGTGCCCCTCGCCATCGGTCACGCGCACGACGAGCCCGTCCTCCGTTCCCGCCGCGATCAGCGCGTCGACGGAGAGCGACGAGGCGTCCTGCCACCTGCTGCGCGCGGCCAGCACGCTGCCGCCGCCGGCGAGCGCGAGCGGCCGCGGCAACGCGAGGTGCTGCGGCTCCAGTTCGTTCGCACCCGGATCGAAGCGCCACACGGCGACCTCTCCCGACCGCGCCGCGAGCGCGTGCAGCGTCAGCTCGTGCTCGCTCGCGAGGAACGCGAGGACCGGCGTCGTGCGCGGCACGACGAGGAACGGGGGCAAGGCGATCGCACCGGTCGCGACGAATGCGCCGCGCTGCACGAAGGGCAGATCCGCGACGACCACGTCGCGGTCGGGCGGCACCGCGCGCGCGATGCCTTCGATCTGTGCGTGCAGCTCGTCGGCCTGCGCCGCGGCCTCCCGCCACGGCCGCAGGTTGCCCGCGAGCAGGACCGCGTACAGCGCAATGCCCGCGGCGGCCGCAACCCGCCGCCCCCACCGGCTGCCGATCGCGGCGATCCCGCACGCGACCAGGCCCGCCGTGCCCGCCGACTGCACGTAGAGCAGCCGGCCGTTGGTCAGCTCGGCACCGTCCACGGTCAGGAACAGCCCGGGGAAGACGAAGCAGACGAACCACGCGGCGGCGACCGCGAGCCACCGCCGGCCCGCACCGGAACGGGCGCCGCGCACGCACGCGAGGATCAGCGCGGCGGCCACGAACCCGAGGCACACTGCCTTGACCGCGACCGGAAAGACCCCGAGGTGCACCGGCGAGAGCGCGGTCAGCAACTGCTCGCCGCGCTGCATCCAGAAGCCGGCGCTCCGCGGGTCCGCGGCGCCCGCGCCGTAGCCGCCGACCCACCTGCCGAGCAGGTAGCCGCGCCAGGCGAAGTAGGCGAGCACGAGGAGCCATGCCCACGCCGTGCGCACGAACGCGCGCACCGCCGCGCCGGCACCGCGCTCGCCCGCGTGCGTACC
>DATGPD010000077.1:0-11054 GCA_035305285.1 Planctomycetota bacterium | reverse complement strand
AGGGCCGAAGGCTCCGGCCGGCGGCGTGCAGCAGCCGGTCCGCGGCCTGACGCCCTCGGGCTCGCCGGCCGCCTGCCTATCATGCGCCGCCCCGTGAGTGTCTCGCCGTTCCCCCTGCTCGACCGCCTCGCGCCCGCGAAGGCCACGATCGCGCGGCGCATGCTGCTCGCCGGGCAGGAGATCGACCCCGCGCGGTTCGCGGCGCGCGGGCTCGCGCTGTCCAGGGCCGACCGCGCGGTGCTCGCCGAGTTCGCGGCGCAGGGCCTGCGCACCCGGGTGGTCGAGCGCGTGCGGTCGCGTGACGGCTCGGTGCGCCTCGTGGTGCGCGCGGGCGACGACCTGATCGAGACCGTCGCGATGCCGGTCGGCGCGGTGTGCGTGTCGACCCAGGTGGGCTGCGCGGTGCGCTGCCGGTTCTGCGCCAGCGGCCGGGACGGCCTGAAACGCAACCTCGAGACGATCGAGATCGTCGAGCAGCTCGTGCACGCCCGCCGCGAGATGCGCATCGACCGCATCGTGTTCATGGGGATGGGTGAGCCGACCCACAACCTCGAGCACGTGCTCGCCGCCGCGGGGCACTTCCGGCACGACGGCCTCGTGTCGTTCCGTCGCCAGACGGTGTCGACCGTCGGATCGCGCCGGGCGTTCGCGCGCATGCTCGCGGCCGAGGTCAGCCCGGCGCTCGCATTGTCGCTGCACGCAGTCGATCCCGACCTGCGCCGGCGGCTGCTGCCGCACGCGCCGGCCGAGCCCGTCGACGAGCTGCTCGCTGCCGCCGACGACTACGCTCGCCGGATCGGCAATCCCGTGCAGGTCGAGTGGACCCTCCTCGACGGCGTGAACGATCGCGACGAAGACGCCGACGCGCTGGCCGAGCGCATGCAGGGCGTGTACGGCTACGTCAACTTCATCGTGTGGAACGCGGTCGACGGCGCGCCCTTCGCGCCGACGCCGCACGCGCGGGTCGTCGACCTCGTGCGCCGCGTCAAGCGGCGCGGCGTGCTCGCGACGATGCGCCTGTCGGCCGGCGCCGACGTCGAAGCGGCGTGCGGCCAGCTCCGTCTGCGCGCGCTCGCGGGGGCGGCGTCGGCCGACTGACCCGCGTCGACCGCGCCGTCTCGGCACGCGTTCGGACATGAAGGCACTCCGCCCGGCCGCGCCCCGCGTGTCGTCCGCGGCCGCGCGGATCCGCCCCGCGCCGCGGCAGGCCCGATGCCACGAGCCGTTCCGGATTTCCACCGGTCGACATGACCCAAGCAGAACGGCATGATCCATCCGTCCCCCGCCTGCGTCCGGACGAACGTCTCGTGTCGAAGAAAGCCACCCGTCATCGTCGTCCGCCCGACGTGCTGCAGGGCCGCGTGGCGGAGTGCGCGCGCCGCCTGCAGCAGATCCGCCTCGAAAAGCGCATGACCCAGGGCGAGGTCGCCGAGGTGGTGGGCGTCACCCAGGCGGCCGTGTCGCGCTGGGAGGATCCGGAGAACACGACGATCCCGTCCGCGGCCGAGATCGCGGAGCTCGCCGAGTTCTTCGGGGTGAGCGCCGACTGGCTGTGCGGCCTCAGCCCGTACCGCTCGCCGCTACCCGTCGGTCAGGCCCTCGTCGACCTCCGCCTGCTCGAGGCCTTCGAGTCTGCGAAGACCGCCAAGGACCTGGAGAAGCTCGTCGACCACGACCTCGCGTTCGGCGCGGTGTGGACCTCGATCCCCGAGGGCGCCTGCGTGATGGACCACGACGTCGTGCTGCGCCGGGTGAAGGCGGCCGACAAGCACGTGCGCCGGCTGAACCCGCGCCTGTGGGAACGCTGGATGCGCGGCGTGCTCGGGTCGGTGTGACCGGCACAGGCGTCCCCGGCCGCCACGAGCACGTGCGTGTGCCCGGCCGTCCGGGAGCCGCGGGAGGAACGTGATGCCGCGATGGCGGTGGGCGGCAAGCGGCGATGCGCATGGGAGCGCACCACCGACCAGGATCCTCTCCGTGCTCGCAGCAGGGTCGCGGGCGAGCACGGCACGGCGTCCGTTCCCGGCCGCCGTGCCTTCCCGCGGGTGTCAGTCCCCGCGCGTGCGGGCGGCTAGTCGAACCGGGTGACGATGCCGCCGGTCCAGGTGCTCGGGGCGCGCATCGTGCCGGCGGGCAGGCGGTAGCCGTACACCCGCGTCACCGGGTTCGGCGTACCGGACGCCGCCGGGAACGTGTGCGAGCGGGCGTTCGACAGCGTGACTGGCAGGCCCGGCTGGCCCATGTCGATGGCCGCGCTCTGCGAGTAGAGCACGAGGCCGACCGCGCCCTGGGACGGGATGTCGTCGATCTGGAACACCGGCACCGCGCCGCTCGCGTTGGCCGTGCCGAGCGGGATCTGGATGGTCGGCATCACGTACGCGGTGCCGCACAGACCGGGCAACTGCACATTCGTCTGGGCGAGGTCGAGGAACAGGAGCGCCGGCGCGTTCGCCGGAGCGCGCGTGACCGTGTACGACGCGCGGAAGCGGACGAACTGGTTCACCACCGTGCCGGCCAGCGACATCGCCGCGGTCTGTCCGGTCGCCACGCAGCCGGTGCCGATCGTCGTGCCGCTCGTGCTCGTGCCGGTCGAGCCGCTCGTGGACTGGAAGTCGTTGCCGTAGTCCGCGCCGGTCGTGTTGTTGGTGATCTGCAGCTCCCACAGGAAGGGTTCCAGGCCGGTGTAGACCCAGGGCTGATCGAGCTGGATCTGGAAGTCCCAGGGCGCGGGCACCGAGGGAGGCGGTTGCGTCCAGTCCGGCAGGTTCACCGGCCGGCTGACGAACACGTTGACCGGGGGACTCTTGTAGTTCGCGTCGTAGTTGTCGGAGATCGCGGCGGGCAGGACCGAGTCGGCGAGGTAGACGGCGATGTCCAGGGTCCGCGCTGTCCAGGCCGCGTTGAACGCGGACGTGCCGTCGCGCCGCCAGGAGATCCGCTGGATCATGGCCGGCTGGCCGAGGTTCGTCGCGTCGAGCTGCTGCCAGCGGAGGTCGGTGTACTTGAACAGGATGTAGTCGTGATTGCTGCTGCCCTCGGTGGTGAGGTAGCCGGCAGGGCTCGTGAACTGGGCGGATAGAGCGACGCTGGAGACGGTCGCAGCAGCGAGGAGTCGGATCATGGGGAGAAGCAGGCTGCGCCGCGGCCACGGACCGCGGCTGGGAAACGACACACCTTAGCAGCCGCGGCGGGGGCCGTGGGCGGCGCGCGCCGGCCGGGCGGCTTTCTTTTTTTTCCTGCCCCCGTGTCGAATCGCGCGGGCCCCCTTCGTCCACCCGCCGTCCAGCGAGAAGCCATGACCCATTACATGCTCATCCTTCGTTCCGACCCCTCCGGCTACGCCAACCTGAGCCCGCAGGAGATGCAGGACCTCCTCGAGAGGTTCGAGGCCTGGGGAGCCAAGATGGCGGCGCAGAATCGGATCCGCGATGGCAAGAAGCTCACCGACTCGGGCGGCAAGGTGCTGACCCTGACCGACGGCCGCCTGCAGGTGAAGGACGGCCCGTTCGGGGAGACCAAAGAGATCGTCGGCGGGGTCTACTTCATCACCGCCGATAGCTACGACCACGCCGTCGAGCTGTGCCGAGACCAGCCGAACCTGCGTCTGAAGGGCGCATCGATCGAGATCCGCGCAGTGGATTGGATGGGCCAGGAGCCGCCTGCCGAGTGACGGAGGACCCGGCGGCGCGTGCCCCGCGCGCCGCCGCACCCGGAGAGACGCCGAGCCAGCCTGCCCGCACCATGGACGTCGTGATGCCGTCGCTGCACCCGGAGGCCCCGGCGCGCCGCGCGCCGGTCGCCGGCGTGCAGCCGCTGGTCGACGACCTGTTCCGTCGCCAGTACGGCCGCATGGTCGCGGGTCTCACGCGCGTGTTCGGCGCCGACCTGCTCGACCTCGTCGAGGACGTCGTGCAGGAGGCGCTGCTGCGCGCGCTGCGCACGTGGCCGTACGAGGGCATCCCGCGCGAACCGGAAGGCTGGCTCGTGCAGGTCGCGCGCAACCTCGCGCTCGACGCGCTGCGCCGCCGCGCGATGGTCGAGCGCAAGCGCGCCGAGCTCGAGCAGTGGGCCGCGGCGGCGCGCGCGGTGCGCGACGACTTCGCGCCGGAGATCGCCGACGACACGCTGGCGATGATGTTCCTGTGCTGCGAGCCGTGCCTGTCGGTCGAGGCCCGCGTCGCGCTCACCCTCAAGACCCTGTGCGGGTTCGGGGTCGCCGAGATCGCGCGCGCCCTGCTCGCCAAGGAGGGCACGGTCGCGCAGCGCCTCACGCGCGCCAAGGCGCGCCTGCAGCGCCTCGGCGCGCCGTTCTCGGTGCCACCGGTCGCGCAGCTCGCCGACCGGCTCGACTCGGTCCTCGAAGTGCTCTACCTGCTGTTCAACGAGGGCTACGCCGCCGCGCAGGGCGAGGACCTCGTGCGCGCCGAGCTGGTGCGCGAGGCGGTGCGCCTCGTCGGCCTGCTGATCGCGATGCCGGTCACCGCGCTGCCGAAGGTGCACGCGCTGCGGGCGCTCATGGCGTTCCAGGCGGCGCGCCTGCCGGCGCGCACCGGCCCCGACGGCGAGCCTGCGACGCTGGTCGAGCAGGACCGCGGGCGCTGGGACCGCGCCGAGCTGGCCGCGGCCTGGTTCCACTTCGATCGCTCGATGGCCGGCGGCGAGGTGACCGCCTACCACCTGGAAGCGGCGATCGCGTCGTGCCACGCGGCCGCGCCGACCTACGCGGCGACCGACTGGCCGAGGATCCTGCGCCACTACGACGCGCTGCTCCGGCTCGCCGACTCGCCGGTCGTCCGGCTGAACCGCGCGGTCGCGGTCGCCAAGGTGCACGGCCCGCGGGCCGGGCTCGCCGAGCTGCACGGCCTGGACCGCAAGCTGCCCGCATATTGGCTGCTGCCCGCGACCCGCGCGCAGCTCCAGTGGGCGGCGGGCGACCGTGCGGCGGCGCTGGTGGCGTTCGACGCGGCGCTCGCGTGTCCGTGCTCGGCGCCGCAGCGGCAGTTCCTCGTGCGGCGCCGCGCGGCGTGCGCGGCCGGCGACCCGCCGCCCGACTACTGATCCGTGTCCCACGCCGAGACGCGCCGGCGCAAAGCAGGCAAAGTCGAGCGCCGCGCGCGCGCCCCCCGGCAGGTAGGCTCATGCGCTTCCGTCGTGCGTGCGTCCGCGCGCGCACCGCACTTCGCCAGAGCTGCTTCGTGACCTTCACCTCCGACACCCTGGCCGCCGACGCGGGCGGCCGTCGCGCCGTCGGCGCGGGCCTGTTCCTGCTTTCCACCGCGCTGCTGACCCTCGAGATCCTGCAGACGCGGCTGCTCGCCTACTGCTTCGCGCCGCTCCTGATCTACACCGCGATCGGGCTCGCCCTGCTGGGGCTCGGCGCCGCGGCGAGCGCCCTGACCCTGTGGCAGGGCTGGCGGCGCTGGCGGCTCGGCACGATCGGCGCCTTCGGCGCGGGGGCGTTCGCGGCCAGCGCGATCGCGGCGCACCGCGTGCTCGCCAAGTTCTCGCCGCAGATCATCGACCTGGCCGACATCACGATGCCGGGGCTCCTGCGCGCCGACCTGATCGCGGTGTGCGCGGCGCTGTCGGTGCCGTATTTCTTCGCCGGCCTCGCGATCACCGCCTGCCTCGCGAGCAGCCGGCGGGAGGTGCACGGCGCCTACTTCCTCAACTTGCTCGGCTCGGCCGCGGGCTGCTTCGGCGTCGCAGTGCTCCTGCAGCCGCTCGGCGCGCCCGTGTTGCTCGGCGCGGTCGCCGCGTTCGCGGCGCTCGCCGGCCTCGTGTTCCTGCGCGACGGTGCCCACCCGATCGCCGGCGCCGCCGCGGGCGCCGGGTTGATGCTCGCGCTCACGGCGGTGTGGCGGCCGCACATGTTCTTCCCGTTCCGCCCCGACCCGAGCGGCCAGCTCGCCGTGCTGCAGGCGCAGTGGAACGAGGCGCCGGGTCGGCCGCAGTACTACACGGTGTGGGAGTCGTGGGACGTCACCGGCCACGTCGGCTTCCACGAGTTGCCGGACGTGCCGGCGCTGGTGCCCGAGCCGGTGCGCTGTCTGTGGTACGCGCAGGACGGCAGCGCGGGCTCGGTCGTGTTCGGGGTCAACGACAACCCGGCGGTGATCGGACCGTTCTTCGCGCGCACGATCTACGGCGCGGCGCACGAGGCGCGCGGGCAGGGCGGCGCGCGCGTGCTGGTGATCGGGCTCGGCGGCGGCCCGGACGTGATGTGCGCACACCACTACGGCGCCGCGCACGTCACCGGCGTCGACATCAACGGCAGCGCGATTGCCGCGCTGCGCGGGCCGCTGCGCGAGTTCGCGGGCAACCCGTACGACCGCGACAACGTCGTGACGGTCCGCATGGACGGACGCAGCTTCGTGCGCTCGTCGCGCGACTCGTTCGACCTGATCGTCATGTCCGGCGCCGACACCAAGTCGGTGCACGCCGCCGGCTCGCTCGCGATCAGCGAGAACAACCTCTACACCGTCGAGGCGTTCTGCGACTACCTCGCACGTCTGACCGACGACGGGTTGCTCGCGGTCTCGCGCTTCGGCCGCTACGACCGGTTGAAGCTCACTTCGATCGCGATCGCCGCGCTGCGGCGCGCCGGTGCCGAGCACCCCGACCGGCACTTCGCCGTGCTGGAGCAGGGCGCGTGGACCACGCTGCTGGTCGGCAAGCAACCGATCGCTGCGGAACGGATCGACCGCCTGCGCGCCTGGCTCGCCGGCATCCCGGAGGAGACCGGGATCTTCATCCCGCACCTGGATCCGATCGGCTTCGGGTTCGGCACCAGACCGGTGCTGCTGTGGCCGCAAGGCGAGCAGGAGCCGCCGAGCGACGTCGCGCCGTTGCTCGCGGCCGCGGCCACGGGGACCGAGCACGAGTACCTCGCGGCGCGGCCGCTGAACCTCGACCCGACGACCGACGACCGGCCGTTCTTCTTCGACCAGCAGAAGCGCGCCGACGTGCTGCGCTCGCCGAAGGGCGCGTACCGCGTCCTCGGCAAGCTGCTCCTCGTGCTCGCCGGGCTCGCACTGGTGTTCATCGTGCTGCCCGTTCCCGTGCTCCGGCGCACGGCGCCCGACGCCGGTCTGCTGCGCAGCCTGGCGTACTTCAGCGCGCTCGGCTTCGGCTTCATGCTCCTCGAGATTGGGCTGATGCAGAAGCTGTCGCTGTTCCTCGGCCACCAGAGCTACGCGATCACCGTCGTGCTCGCGAGCCTGCTGCTCGGCGCTGGGCTCGGCAGCGCGACCGCGGGAGCACTCGGCCTCGGCCGCGGGATCGTGCGCTTCGTCGCCATCCCCCTGCTGATCGCGGCGGGCGCGGCGCTGTGGTGGGCGCTCGACCGGTACGGCGCCGAGTACGCCGCGTGGCCGCTCAGCCAGCGCGTCGCCTTGACCGGCCTGTCGCTGCTGCCGCTCGGGTTCCTGCTCGGCATGCCGTTTCCGACCGCGTTGTCGCTCTCACCGCGGTCGGTGCTCCCGTGGGGTATCGCCGCGAACGGCTTCATGTCGGTGCTCGGCGCGTCGGCCGCGCTGCCGATGGCGATGCTGGTCGGCTACCGCGCGATGCTGATCGCGGCGGGCGCGTGCTACCTGGTCGCGCTGCTCGTGTTCCCGCGCCCCGCGCCGCCGGTCGCGGACGTCGTCGAGTTCGACGACTGACGCGCGCGGGTCGGCTCAGCGCTTGCCGTCGGGGAGCTGCGCCTGCGTGCGCAGCCATGCGACGAACGGCTTGTCCATCGACTCGATGCTCCGGCCGAACGCCTTGTCGAAGGCCGAGCTGCTGTCGCCCTTCTTCTCGCGCATCGCGACGTACACGTAGCGCATCGCCCGGCTGCGCGTTCCCTCGTCGGACATCAGGAAGCCGACGAATCCCTCGGCGTACGCCCAGTCGAGGTCCTTCGTGCTGGTGACCGAGTCGTAGTAGTCGTCGTCGACGTTGCGGCCGAGCAGGTTCGGCAGCGGATAACGGTTGCTGCCGAGCAGCAGGCGTGCGCGCTCGGGGGCGAACGAGGGCGCGCGCGGCGCGGCGCGGCCGGGCGGGCCGTCGAGCTGCGACTCGACCCACTGGCCGAAGCCGATCTCGAACCAGTCGACGAGGCGATGCTCGGGCGAGGGCGCGGTGAAGTCGATCGCGACGCAGCGGTTGAGCAGCGCTTCGGTGCCGGTCCGGAACAGGCTCGCGGGACGCTCGGCCGCGCCGGCGAAGAACGAGTAGATCCCCTCGTCCGTGCCGGGCGGGCTGTAGTACGGGATGCGCAGCTCGGTCCACGACGGCATCGCGTCCGCGTTCCGCCAAACGAGGACCGGCACCGGCCGCAGCACCTCGTACGCGTCGAGGTCGTTGCCGAAGCGGTCGAAGAAGAACAGGTACAGGCGCTCCAGGTCGAGCAGCGCGTCGACCGCGCGGCGGACGCCTGCATCCGTCTTGATCCACCAGTGCTCGGATCGCAGCTCGAACGGGTGCCCGATGTCGGCGACGTACGCGTCGAACGCCGCGCGCGGCATGAACCGGTCGCCGCGCCGCCACAACCATTCGCTGCCCCGGCGGCGGTGGCCGAGGAGCTGGTGGGACTCCGCGTGCTCGGGATCGATGCACAGGATGCGGTAGGCGAACACCTGGGCCATCGCGTGCAGCTGCCGGCTCGCCGCCCACTCGGCCAGGATCCAGAGCCGGTCGGGCTCGTCGGGAACGACCGCGTGCATCTGCAGCAGCTCGCGCAGGCGCATGGTCACGGTGTCGAGCGCGGTGACGTCCTTGCGCGCGACGCGCACGCGCTTGCCGCCCTGCAGGACGAGCAACTCGTCGGGGTGGAAGGGGTTGGCCACGCGGCCGGTGACCGGCTTGCCGCGCGCCACGGTGACGACGTCGCGCAGGTCGTCACGGCGGTCGGGATCGACCGCCTGCCCGACGAGCGCGCAGGAGAAAACCGCGGTCAGGGCGAGGGCGGGCGGGTTCATGCAGGACCGAGCGCGGAACGGCGTGCGCGCGAACGCGCCCGTGCCTGGGATTTGGAGCGGCGTAGCGGTCGCGAACGCGGATGGGTGCTGGAGGTGGAGGAACGCGTCGCCTGGCGTCCCGAGGGGCCTGTCGGGCAGCCGAGCGACTCCCCGCCGGCGGCTCGGCGCACGGCATTGGCACCGCGTGCGTGCTCTCGAGCGCATGACCACGGTGCCTCCGCGGCCGCTCTCTGCGGCAGGTGTCGCGCGGGCGCGTGCGTTCGCCCGGGTGCACGGGACGGAAACGCAGCTCGGGGCCGTGCGCGGCAAGGCGTCCGGAGTGCACCGCGTGCAGCACGCGTGACAAGTGTTCGACGCAGCGCCGTGCGCGGAGCACACGGCACGAAGCCGGGCACACATCGCAAGGGATCATCTTTCCATTGTGGTTCACGGCCGACGGCGTGCGGCCTCTTCGCACACACCTTGCTGGCGGACGTGTGTGTCCGGTTGTGAGGATCGTGGTACGGCAATGTGCGTGAGCAACCGACGCGCCGTTCGTTGCAAGCACCCGCTTTCACCCCGCCCCTTTCACCATCCTTCGTCGCGCCCCGCGCTCGCCGATTTCACTCATGCTCTCCTCATGCGCAACGTCCTCCCCATCGCGAGTCTGGCCGTGCTCGCGAGTCTTTCGACGGCCCAGCAGATCATCGTTCCCGCCGGTCAGAACTTCGCCAACACCGGCTCCTCGACCGCCGTGTTCCGTACCACGGCGTTCCGCTTCCAGATGCAGTACGACGACACCCTGTTCACCGCGGCGGGTGTCACCGCGCCGATCACGATCACGCGGCTGCGCTTCAAGGTCACCGACGGCACACCGCACGCGGGTGGTCAGGTCTACACCGACATCACGGTGCGGTTGGCGCACAACACGCTCGACTTCAGCGCGATGTCGACGACGTTCGCGACCAACCTCGCGGTGCCGGACGGCGGCACGGTCGTGTTCGGGCCGGCGGACCTGACTGTGGGATCGAGCTCGGGCGCGGTGCCGAACGACTGGGCGTTCGACATCCCGCTGACGACGCCGTTCTCCTACGACCCGACGCTGGGCGACCTCGTCGTCGAGGTCGATGCACCGACCGCGCCGTCGCCGGCCAACACCCCGTCCGTCGGGACGAGCCACCTGCCGGCGCACAAGGGCCGTCGGCTTTCCGGCTCCTCCGGCGCAGCGACCGGCACGCTGTCGGACTTCGCCGCGGTCTGCCTCATCGACTTCACCGGACCGGGCGGCTACGGCGACCTGACCGGCGCGCGCGTGCGCTTCTACGGCGCCGCGTGCAACAGCACCGCATCGTCGTTCTACGAGGCGTTCAACTTCGGCGACGTGATGGATCTGTCGAACAGCGGCCTCACGCTGACCCCGGCGGGTCCGGACAACTACACGGTGACCTCCGGCGCCGCGCCGATCCAGACGCCGTCAGCCGCCGCGTCCCTGCTGACCACCGGCGACGACACGACGGTGCCCACCACCCTGCCGTTCACGCTGAACTTCCCGGGCGGGAACACGACGGTGATCTCGCCCTCGGCCAACGGCTACATCTGGCTCGACTCGAGCACGGCGGGCGACTTCTCGCCGAGCGTCAGCGAGTTCCTCAACCTGACGCCGCGCCTCGCGCCGTTCTGGCACGACTTCCACGCCGGCCGCAACGTCGCGACGCACCCGGCGGCGGGGCTGTACTTCGAGTACGACGCCACGACCAACCCGGCCGACCCGGTCGCGCTCGTGACCTGGCAGGACGTCGGCGTGTTCCGCTCCGGCGCCGCATCGCCGACTGCGGGCCACAGCGTCAACAACTTCCAGGTTGCGATCCACGAGAACTCCGGCGTCATCGAGTTCCGCTACGGCGCGGTGCCGGCCGGCCTCGGGGGCATCGGGATCGTCGGCTTCTCGCGCGGCAACATGGCCACCGATCCGATGTCCCGCGACCTCTCGACGGAGCTGCCGTTCACGACGACCGGACCGGACAGCGCGACGGTGCCGCTCGTGCTCGACGTCGACGTCGCGCCGGCGCTCGGCGCGACGATCACGCTGACGACCTCCAACATCCCGGCGAA
>DATGPD010000076.1:0-2306 GCA_035305285.1 Planctomycetota bacterium | reverse complement strand
GTCACGTGCGTCTCGGCGAAGATGTGCGCCATCAGGGCGCCGGGGAGTGGCATGCACTGCCCGAGGATGTCGGCGAGCTGGCCGGTGGTGACCGAGCCCGGGAGCTGGACGCCATCGCCGACCCGGTCGGCGATCGCCTGGTGCAGCTCCGCGTGCAGCTCGTCGGCTTCCGCGCGCGTGGGGCCGACCTCCTCCACGACGTCGTAGCGGACGCGGCGGTACAGGCGGTCGCTGTCGACCTCCTCGATGCGGACGCGGCACAGGCCGAGGATCCAGACCAGGAACCGGCCATCCGCCAGGCGGTGGTGCTTGACGATCTCGCCGAGGCCCGCGACCGCGGGCAGCGCCGGGCCGCTCGGCTGGACCGGTTCGTCGTCGCGCGGCGCGGCGATCACGATCCGGCCGGGGCCGTCGAGGGAGTCCTCGATCATCTGCCGGTAGCGCGGTTCGAAGACGTGCAGCGGCAGGAGCTGTCCGGGGAACTGGAACACGTCGCGGAGGGGGAAGACCGGCGCGGTGCGGCTCGGAACCGCTCCTTGGTCCGGCCAACCGGACGGGACGTGGACCATGCTTCCTTCAGTGTAGCAGGCCGTCGGAATCGGTCGGGCCGGTCCGATCGCGGACCGACCGGCCGCAGGAATGGCCGTCGCGGCGTCGGGTTGTCGTGCCGTACCGCGTCCGGGCCGCGGCCGGCCGCGCGCTTGCGTTCGACGCCCGCGCCCGGTCTAACGAGCGCGTGAGCGAACCTCGCAGGGAGCAGACGGCATGGTCGCCGGGCCTGCTCGGCTTCTACGCCGCGGTCGGCATGGCGTCGCTCGGAGGCGCGGTCGCGGGCGTCGGTTTCTTCGTCGTGCGCGGCGGCGGGATGCGCCCGGTCCTGATGTGGATCGGCGCGTTGATGATGTTGGCCGGGTTGCTCGGCGGGATCCGCTTCCTGCGCGCAGCGCGCAGCGAGCGCTGAGTCGGACGGCACCCGGACGCGCGCGCCTCGGTTTCAGCGCGTGCCCGGCCCGCCGCCGCGCAGCACGAGGTCCGCGGCCGCGGCGAGGTCGTCGACCACCGCTTCGGGAATCGCGCCGGCCGCGGTCAGCTTCGCCAGTTCGACTTCCCACGGCTTGCCGCTGCGCACGAGGATCGCGCGCATGCCGTGCGCCTTCCCCGGCAGGAGGTCGCGGGCGCTGTCGCCGACCAGGAAGGAGCCGGCGAGCTCCAGGTCGAGCGTCGCCGCGGCCTGCCGCAGGAGGCCGTCCTTCGGCTTCCGGCACGGGCAGTCGCAGGCGTAGCCGGTCGACGCGCGGCCCTCGGGAAGGTGCGGGCAGTGGAAGTAGCCGCGCGGGCGCCGGTCGAGTGCGTCGTGCAACGCGGCGTGCACGCGCGCGACGGTCGCCTCGTCGTAGAGGCCGCGCGCGACTCCCGACTGGTTCGTGACGACGACCACCGGCCAGCCCGCCGAATCGAGACGGGCCACCGCGTCGCGCGCGCCGGGGAGCACCTCCAACTCGGCGGGTGAACACACCGGACCGCGCTCGCGGTTCAGCGTCCCGTCGCGGTCGAGGAAGACGGCGCGGCGGCGCAACGGGCGGTCAGCGATCCCCGGCGTCGCCGGCGGTCACCGGCGCCTCGCCTTCGCGGTAGAGCTGGACGTGCAGCTCGTGCGGCACGTAGCGCCAGCGCACGCCGAACGGGAGCACGAAGTCGCCGATCGTCCACCACAAGGGCAGTTCCCACAGCCCTGGTTCCAGCGCCCCCTCGTTCCACTTCGACGTGTACGCGGTCGTGTAGTGGAACACCCGGCGCTGCTCCTCGACGAAGCCGCGCTTGCGCACGGTGATCGTGTGGTCGCTGCCCAGGATCCCGCCGAGGTCGACCATGCTCGGGGTCGTCTGCCCGGTGAACTCGCCGTTGACGAGGATCTCGGCGCCGGCCGGAGTGCTCGTCACGAGGACGCGGTCGTCGCCGCTGAAGAACGTGCACCCGGCGCTGGCGAGCACGAGCGGAAGCACCGCGCGGGCGGTGGGTCGTGGCTCGGATCGAGGGCGCGGCATCGCTCGGGATCTTATCGGCACGCCGTGCCGGACCACTGCGCTCCTACCGGGGTCGCGGAGCGCGGTCGCCGGCCCGGACACGAAAGCGCAGCCGGTGGTGGAGCGGCGGGCCGGCGGCCCCTACCATTCGCGGCGCGGCGTCACGCGTCGGTCAGGCGCGGGGCGATCGCGGGCCCACAGGGAGGTGACATGCATCTGAGAACGACTGACGTGGTGGTGCCGGCCGGCCGACGGCACACGCTCCGCGGTTGCGCCGGCGTG
>DATGPD010000075.1:0-4174 GCA_035305285.1 Planctomycetota bacterium | reverse complement strand
CAGTGGAACGCGTCGCCCGGCAGCAGTTCGACGCCCGGGAAGGTGCGCCGGAAGAGGGTGCCGAACTCGTCACGCGTAGCCTTGCTGGTGGAGAACAGCAGGACGCGCCGGTGCGCCGGGTCGAGCAGCACGTCGACGATCGACACCGAGGGCAGGACGCGCGGCAGGAGCTTGTCGGCGAGGTCTTCCTTGAGCGCCTTGCGCTCCTTGCCGGTGAGGCGGCGGCCCGCGGCGCGCTCCGCGGCGGCGCGGTAGATCGCCACCCAGCGTGCCGGGAGCTTCTTCTTGTCGATCCGCACCTGCAGCCAGATCGCGGCGTCGAGGTCGATCGTCTCGCGCGGAAACGACTCGCCGCTCGGATCGTCGGCGCACACCCAGCCGACCGAGGTCTCCTCGCTCGCCGCGTCCTCGATCGTCCGGAAGCGTTGCCGCTCCAGCGCGGCGAGGAATGCTTCGGACTGCGGGTCGGGCAGGTCGCCGCCCAGGAAGAACGCACTCGCGCTGCCGCCGCGTCGCAGACTGGCCACCGCCCCCTCCTCTTCGTCGTGATGCTCTCGTCGCCCCCCGGTCCCGCGCTCAGCGGAAGCTCGCCGGCGCCAGCTTGCGGTAGTCGTCGCTCACGAACGCGAGGTCGAGCTGCGCCTGGTTGACGCGGTCCTGCACCGCGCGCACCTGGAACTGATCCTCGGCGTAGAGCGCGAGGATGTGGCTGCAGCGCACCTGGTCGCTCCCGGCGTCGTCGCCCTTCTTGAAGCCGGTCCGCTTGATGAGGTGGTAGCCGAACGACGACTGGAACGGCCCGCCGACCTCGCCGTCCTTGAGCGAGAACGCGGCCTTCGCGAAGTGCACGTCCATCGTCTTGCGGCCCATGAACCCCAGATCGCCGCCCTTCGTCTTGCTCGGGCAGTCGGAAAGCTTGCTGGCGATCTCGGCGAAGTCGGCGCCGCCCTTCAGCATCTGCTGCGCCTGCACCATCCGATCGCGGGCGCGCGCCGCACCCTCGGGGAACGCCGCCTCCGCGGCCTTGCGCCGGATCAGCGCCTCCACGGTCTGCGTCTTGGTCTCCTCCTCCGTCTCGCCGGTCGGCAGGCCGCGCAGGTAGGTGTAGAGCTCCTGGAACTCGGACTCGAGCACCCGCAGGCCGTCGACCGTGAAGATCGTGCCCTCGGGCAGCTTCTCCTTCTCGCCGTCGCCGAGCAGACGGGCCTTCCTGGTCGGGGCGACGGGGGCGGGCGCCGTCGCCGTGTCACCGGTCGGCTGTGCCTGGGCCTGGTTCTTCTGGCCGGCGCCCGGGTCGTCGGCCTGTGTCGGGCTCAACGTCCGTTCGTGCAGCCGGCGCTTGATGTTGGCGAGCAGACCACCCGCGCTTTCCGTGCGCTGCAGGAACGCCAGCTCCTCTTCGAGACGGCGCACCTGGTCGGTCAGGCGCTGCAGCTTCTCTTCGGGGGTCTCGGGCCGATCGACGACCTCGGGATCGGGCTTGGTCTGCGGGATCAGACCGGGTTGCGGCTGCTGGGCGAGGACGGGGGTGGCGAGCAGGGCGAGGCCCGCCGCCGCGGCGCGAAGGAGGTTCATGGCGGTCCGGGAAAGGGTTCGAATGAGACAGAAGGCCGACTGGACGCGCAAGGGAGGCGTTTTGCTCCGTCGGCCCGGGCCCGGGCGCACGGCCGGCGGGGTCAACGCACGGCGGCAAGGCGCGCGGCCAGGAAGGCCGCGACCTCGTCGAGGACCGCGTCGAGGAACAGGCCGGCGCTGTAGTGGCCGAGGAGCAGGAGCCGCAGGCGTCGCGGGCGGCCGAGGCTTTCCCACAGTCGGTCCTGGTGGGGCGGCGGGACCACGTCGTCGAGCGCGGCGTGCACCAGGAAGACCCGCTCCGTGTCGACGAACGCGCCGAAGTGTGCCGGGTCGACGGTCAGCTCGCGCTGCAACTCGCGCAACAGCGTCCGGCCCGCGAGCCCCTCCCGGGTCGCGCGCGCCCGGCGCCAGCGGACCACGCGCGACTCCAGGCTGTCGAGGAGGAGGCGGGGCAGGTCGGCACCCGCGAGGCAGAGCGCGCCCCCGGCCACGTCCGGCTCCAGCGCGAGCACCACCGTGCCGACGATGCCGCCGGTCGAGATGCCGAGCAGCCCGACCTGGCCCGGCCGGAACAGGTCGGCGCGCCGCTCGGCCCAGCGCAGCAGCATGCGGTACTGCAGCACCGTGCGCCGGAACAGCTGCTCCAGCTCGTGCGCCCGCTGCTCGCCGCGCATCGCGGACGCGACGCGGTCGACCCAAGCCGCCGCGTAGCCGCGTTCGACCAGACCCGACGCGACGAGCCACATGAGTTCGGCGCCGCCGGCGAGGATCGGCAGGCACACGACGAGCGGTCGCGGCCCGCCTCCGCGCGGCTGCAGCACGTGGAACGTCGCGACTTCGTCGCCGCAGCGCAGCGCGCCGCGCCAGTACACGCGGTCGCGGTCGCCGCCGGCGGCCGCGAAGTGCAAGGTCGCGACCGGGCCGGGCAGCGCGAACCGCGCCGCGACCTCGGGGGGCAGCGGCTGCGCCGCGCGCGGGTGCTCCGGCGCGGGCGTGGTCACGCAGCCGGCGCAGACCGCCGCGGCCACCGCCGCCGCGCAGTGCTGCCGCGAGAAGAGGCGGCGCATGGGGTTCGCGGTGGGCATCCTCACGTCGGTGCAACGGTCCCGCGGACAACGGAGCGCGGCACGTCCCGATGGAACCGCGAGGCGATGCGCAGATTGGCGTGCGCCGGTCCGTTTGCAACCGGCACGCGCGCGCCGCCGCGCATTTTCGGCCGCGTTCCCGCGCGGGCCCGCAAACGTGTCACCGGCGCCGTGCGGCCGCCCGCCGCGGGCTCAGAACAGCGTCTCGACGTACATCATCGCGCCGGTCCCACCGTCGAACTCCTCGTGCGCCATGCGGTCGATGGTCGGGCCAGGGAAGAGGTTGAGCTGGTTGCCGAACACGAACAGCAGCCGCGTGCGCGCGTCGATGTCGAGCTTGATCTCGGCGAGCGCGTCGAAGGTGTCGGCGGCGTGGTCGAAGGTGGTGCCGAGCGCGAGCCACCAGCCGCCGCCGAGCGGGGTCGAGAAGCCGGCCCGCACCATGTCGCGACTGAAGCCGAGGCGCCAGCCGTGCAGCGAATACGTGACCGCCAGCGGGTCGCCGGAATCGCCTTGCAGGCGCAGCGACACGTGCCCGTAGCGCCGGCGGTCCTCGTCCCGGCTGTCGAGCCACGCGCCCGACGTCGGCACGTTGCGCACCTTGAAGTCCTGGATCCAGATCTCGACGTCGCGGACCAGCGGCAGCTCGCGCAGCGCGTTGCGGAACGGCTTGGCGACGAGGCGCGGCCCCAGCTCCTGCAGCGCGGCGTCCCGCGCCGCATCCTCGTCCTCGTGCCACGGGTCCCGGGCGAACGGATCGGTCTCCCCGAGCCGGCGTTGCAGGTACGACCAGCCCAGCTCGCGCGGCAGCCGGCCGCCGTCCTGGCCCACGAGTGTCTGGAGCATGCGGAACGTCGCACGCTCGGCGGCCGTCGGCAGGGCGGCGATCTGCTTCTTGGTCAGCGGCCGCATGAAGCTGCCCCGCTCGACGGGGACGTGCGGCTCGGGGTCCGGCAGGGGGCGGGTCTCGTCGACCGTGCGGCGCGGGGCGGGCTTGGGATCCTGGCCGCTGTCGTGCGCCGGCAGGAGGGCGGTGCGCGTCGCGGCGGCCTCGGTGGCCGCGGTCGTGTCGAAGGCGACGAACTCCACGCCGACGCGGATCTCCTGCAGGCCCGGCGCGCAGGCGATCGCCTCGACGGTCGGCGGCGGTCCGAGCGTGCATCCGGCGGAGGCGAGCATCGCGAAGATCGCGGACAGGTACACCGCCGGCGTGGACGCGGACGGACACTTCCGTGTCGCGCCTTGCGCTCCGCGGCTCGTCTGCCCGCGCATCGTCAAACCACCGTCCACAGGAAAGAACGATCTGCGACCCTGGGTGCCGGCTCCTACGGCGCCGCTGCGGCCGAGGGCTCACAGTTCGAGGTCAATTATAGTTCGGCTCTTGCTCTCGGTTGCTGGTTGCGGCGCGACAAGGGTCGGTGCGGCGGTGGCGTCGCGTGCACCGGTCGTGCAAAACCCCGCAAGCGCCATGACGCCGGTGGCTGCGGGGTCTGCGCGCCGCCCTTGCAGGCGTT
>DATGPD010000074.1:0-4089 GCA_035305285.1 Planctomycetota bacterium | reverse complement strand
GTCGTAGCCGTACGCCTCGACCGCGTGCTGCGCGTGCAGACGCGGCTCGCCCAGCGGCGGGTCGAACGTGCGCCGCGGCCAGCCGTAGTGGTCGATCCACGCGCGGCTCGCGTCGAGCTGCGGCAGGCTCGCGCGCGCCGCCTGCACCGCGTCGGCGTCGACTTCACCGAGCGCACCGCGCGCGCGATCGCCTTCGAGCAGCGCGCGGGCGAGCTGCAGGCGGTGGACGGTGCGCTCGTACTCGGGGTACTGCGCGCTGGTCGCGTCGCGCGCCGCGAGCCAGTGGCGCACCGCCTGGTCGACGTCGCCGCGCTCCAGCGCGAGCGCGCCGAGCCGGATGCGCGCGCGACGACCGGCGTCCGAGGTCGGGAACCCGTGCGCCAGCGCGGTCAGCTCGCCGACGTCATTGCTCTCGAACGCCGAGCGCACCAGGCTGCCCGCTTCGCGCGCGGTTAGGCGGTCGTAGGCCGCGGCGCCTTCCGGCGGCAACTCGCGCAGGGTCTCGATCACCGCCATGCGCTGCCCGAGCCAGCGGTCGACGCCTTCCTGCACCGGCACGACCCCGTGCCGGCGGCTGCTCAGCAGGGCGTGCAGACGCTCGACCGCCTCGGTGAACCTGCCCTGGCGGATCTCGTCGCGTGCCGTGCGCCACTCGAAGATGTCGTCCTGCGAGCGCGGCAGGCTGAACAGTCCGTTGCTCTGGAAGCCGTCCTCCTGCGCGGCGACGGCCGCGGCGCAGAGGAGGAAGGCGAACGGCAGAGCACTGCGGTGCGGCCCGGACTTCAGACGCGAACTCATGGCACGGTCCTCGGATCGACCTTTCGGGCGGCAGGGGCAAGGGAAAGCGCCCGCCTGGGCCGGCGGACGCGCCGGACGCGACGCGCGCACGGCCGCCACGTCACACCAGCCGGACGCGCTTGCGCACGATCCATTCCACGGTCAGGAGGAAGACGACGACCGCCAGGGTCCACCAGTGGTCCCACAGCGGGCGGGTCGAGCGGTCGACCTCGGTCTCGTACGGACGGCGGTCCTGGAAGGCCGCCGCCAGTTTGTCCGTGTCGCCCAGGAACGTGTAGAACCCGTCCTTGCTCGCCGCCGCGGTCTGTTCGAGCGTCTCGCGGTCCTGGCTACTGCGCGCCATTTCGACGTCGGGGACCTTGACCAGCACGTCTTCGCGCGCGAGCAGCTCGCCGTCGGGGTTGTCGTTCTCGAACACGAGGACGCTGACGATGCCCGGGTCGAGCAGCGCGAACCGGCCTTCGTACTGTCCGCCTTCGCCGGGCGCGGTCGCCTGCAGCGTGCGCCGCTCGGGCGCGCCGTCCGCGCGCCGGAAGAACACGGTCGCCTCCGCGCTCTGCCGCGGCGCCAGCTCGGCGTCGAGCAACTGCAACTGCACGCGCACCTGCTCGCCGGTGTCGACGATCACCTTGTCGAGGCGCAGCTCGACGCGGTCGTCGCGCCGGCGCAGGCGGCCGGCCGCGAGGTGGCGCACGACGTTGCGCCAGAACGGGTCGTGGTACTTCTCGCCATACGGCTGGCGCCAGCGCCAGGTCTCGTCGGTCGCGAGGAACAGCGTGCGTCCGCGCGGCACCTCGCCGACCACCAGGATCGGGCGCTTGCCGAACCGGTTCTGGTCGCGCGGGTGGCGCAGGAGCACGGTCGAGCCGGCCTTCGCCTGCTGCACCGGGTAGTACGCGACGAGCGGCGCCAGACTCTCGCGCCACAGGGCCTCGTTGCGCTCCGGCTCGCGCATCAACAGCACGACGTCGTGCGGCAGGCCGGGATTCTCCAGCTCGGGCGTGAACGGCTCGGACCAGTCGAACTGCACCCGGTCGCTCTCTTCGAGGACCACCGGCAGCAGGTCCTCGAGCGGAGTGCTGCGGTAGCGCTCGGGCATCGCGTGCTCACCCCAGATCACGCCGAGACCGCCGCCGCGCTCGACGAACTGGGTGAGCAGTCCGAGCCACTGCTGCCGGCCCTCCTCGGTGGGGGCGAGGTGCTCGGGCAGCACGTCGCCCAGCAGGATCACGTGGTAGGCGAACAGTTCGTCGCGCGTGCTCGGCAGCGCGCGCAGCGGCTCGAGGTGCTTGCTGTGCTCCTGGACGAAGTCGCGGCTCGCGTCGAACAGGTAGACCTGGGCCTCGATGCTCGGGTCGACGCGCAGCAGCGCGTTCTTCAGGTAGCGGTACTCCCAGCGTGGAAAGCCTTCCAGGTAGAGCACGCGGATGCGCTCGTCGGCGACGCGCAGGAAGCGCGTGTCGACGTTGTCGTCGGCGGTCGTCTCCTCGGGCAGGGCGGTCACCTCGAAGCGCAGCGTCCAGTCGCCGGCGTCCTCGAACGCGTGGTAGAGGCGAACCTTCTGCGGTTGGCCGTCGCCGAGCAGGGTGGTCGGTGCGCTCGCCAGCGGCTGCCGCGGGCTGCCTTCGCGCTCGCCGTACATCGTCACCGTCACGCTGCGGCCGGCGAGGCTCTCGGCGCTCACCGTGACGTCGAACGCGACCTCTTCGAGGCGCAGCGCCTCGCGCGGTCCGGGCGGCCCGGTCAGCCGCACGTTGCGCGGCGGGCTCGGGTCGCCGACGCCGATGGTGAAGATCGGCAGGTCGTTGCTGCGGTACTTGGCAGCGACCTCGACCGGCGAGGTTCCGGCGTTGCTGCGACCGTCGGACACCAGGATCACCGCGTCGAGGTTCGCGGCACCGGCGGCGGCGAGGTGCAGGTCGAGCGCGTCGCCGATCGGCGAGCGCGGGCCGCGTGCGGACAACTCGTCGAGGCTGCCGATCGGCGTCGGCTTGCGCACGAACTTGAACAGGCGGACGTCGTGGTTCTTGCCCAGCTTGTCGAGCAAGCCGTCCTGCCGGGCGAGCACCTTGGCGACCAGTTCGGCGCGGCTCAGGCCGGCGACGTCGTCGCCCGCGGCGCGCTGCAGGCTCTGGCGCTGCTCGGCGTCCGGGTAGGTGTCGCGCCGCGACATCGAGGCGCTGTCGTCCACCAGCACGTGCACCTGGGTGCGCACCGCGCTGTAGCGCACCTGCTCCCAGGCCGGCTGGAACAGGGCGAAGAGCACGATGGCGATCGCCAGGCCGCGCAGCAGCGAGAGCGCGATGCGCGCCGGACGCTCGACCCGCGTGAGCCCGGAGTAGCTCCAGTACGCGAACGCGATCAGGGCCGGGCCGATCACGAAGCCGAGCACCCACAGCTCGGGGAGGGCGAGGAAGCGGAAGCTCTCCTCGGTGTAGACCTCGGGCGCCGGATTCTGCGGGACGTCCTGCATTCCCGATGCGACGGCGGCGAGGAGCGGGAGCGGGATGGTCGGGATCATTGCCGCCGGGTGCTCACGAATCGGGCCAGGGCCGCTTCGCCGAGCAGGAACAGCAGGGCGAACAGCATCAGCAGCGGGCCGAGATCGTTGCGTCCCGCCGCGACCGCGCTGCTGCCGTCGTCAGGCAGGTCGCGCAGCACGCGCTCGATGCCGAGGCGCTCGCGCACGACCGCCGGCGCGGCGTAGTCGAGCGCGCCGTCACTCGGGTCGACGTTCACCGCGAACGGCATCGAGTGCGGCGCGAGCACGCCGTCGCGCTCGACGTGCATGTCGGCCATGTAGATGCCGGCGAACCCGGTGTCGCGGCACGGCGGCAGGCTGTAGCGCCCGCCGGCGAGCAGCCGGGTCTCGTCGCCGACCGGGATGCGCAGAGAACCGGCGCGCTCGCTGGAGATGAACGCGACGTCGCGCGGCTTGTCAGGCAGGGCCGCGGTCAGCACGGCACCGACCTCGACGTTGTGCGGGTTGGTCGCCGCCACGGTCAGCCAGCGCGCCAGTGGGTGGAGGAGCTGGAAGGCGATCAGCTCGAGCTGCAGGTCGTTCCAGCGGTCCGGCCGCCGGCTCAGCGACGTGGTCAGCACGGCGATCTTGCCCGCGCCGAAATTGCCGACGACCAGCAGCGGGCTCTGTTCGCGGTCGCGCAGGCGGGCGATCACGCGCGCGCTGTCCGCCAGCGTGCTCGGCTCGCTCGCGAAGTACTTGTAGATCGGGATCTGCTGGAAGATGTCGCGGTACTCCCTGCTCAGGTCCGCGAACACCGGGTGGTCGAC
>DATGPD010000073.1:0-6840 GCA_035305285.1 Planctomycetota bacterium | reverse complement strand
TTCGGCACGCTGATCGGATGTGCACCCGGCCAGGACCAGCTCACGGCCGATCTGCTCGGCCGGACGCACGAACGGCCGATCGAAGGCCTCGACGTGCGTGTGCGCCAGCGGACGCCGCTGTCGTTCGACGACGGCAACTGCACGGTGGACCTCGTCGGCGACGCGTTGCTGGTCACCGGCAGCCCCGACCAGATCCACCTCGTCGAGCAGACGGTGCAGATGCTCAGCGCGTGCGTCGGCGCCCCGATCACCCTGCGCGCCGCCGCGTTCCACCTCGAGCAGGGCGGCGACCTCCCGGTGCTCGCCCCGGACTACGACGCGCTGCGCGCCCGACTCGCCGAACTCGGCGCGGTGTTCGAGTGGGAAGGGACCACAATCGCCGCGAGCGAGCAGAAGGCCGAACTCGGCGTGCGCCGCAGCAGCCAGTACGTGATGGACTTCGAGGTCGAGATCGCGCAGTCCTCGACCATGTCCAACCCGGTGCCCAGTCCGATCCACCTGGGCTCGCGCGTCGTGGTCAAGGCGCACGCGCTCACCGGCACGTCGGACGTCGTCCTGGTCGCGCAGTACGCCCGCGGCGAGGAGGTCGCGCCGGTGCGCGGCGTACCGCTCGGCAAGGACAAGCAGCTCCCGCGCATCGAAGTACCGTCGGTGGCGATCGACTTCGGCACGATGTCCGGCCGGGTGCCTTCCGGCGGCGCGCTCCTCGCGCTCGCGGAAGGCGTGTGGGCCGGTCGTCGCTACGGCCTGATCGTCGGGGCACAACGGACCGCGCCGCCGCCCGAGCTGGAACGCGAACTGGGCGCGTTCCCGCTGGGAGCCTTCCTCGACGGCGCGCTGCGCGAGCCGGTGAGCCGGCCGCTCGCCGACCTCGAGGAGGCCTCGGATCCGTTCCACGGCGACGCACGGTGGAGTCCCCCGCTCGGCGTCGCCAGCGACTGGAGCGGGCAGATCGACCCGGCGGGCGAGGCGGCGTGGGAGGTGCTCTTGCGGCAGGCGCTCGGCGAGGAGGACGCGACCGTGGAACTCTTCGACGACGTGGCGTGGGTGCAGGGGTCGCCCGCGGCCAAGCAGACCGTCGGCCGCCTGATCGAGCAGCTCCAGGACCAGTTCCTGCGGACGGTCGAGGTCGAATGCCGCCTCGACGCCGAGCCGAACCGCCCGGCCATCCACCGCCTGCGGCACCCCGTGCTGCTCGGGCGGCACCACGTCGCGGTGCACGGCGTGGAGACGACCTCGATCGTCGACTTCGACGTCGAGGTCGCGCAGAAGGCCGGGATCGCGGACCCGAAGGTCGTCCGCCAGTTCACCGGGACCGAGTTCCTCGTGCAGGCGTTCCCGATGCCGCCGCAGGACCTCGGCGCGAAGGCCGAGGTGCGCACCGTGCAGACCGTGCCGGCGCGCACCTTCGTGCCCGAGACCGAGCACGGCCTGCCGATCGACCAACCGGTGATCACCCAGGTCCGCCATCGCCACTTCGGACGCATCCCACAGGACGGGGTCGTCCGGTTCGGCAGCGGGCCGGAAGTGCTCCTCGACCAGCGTCCCGTCGCCACTCGGCAGTCGCTCGCGATCCGGGCACGCTGAACGCCGCCGCAGGTGTGCGCGCTCACGCGGTCGGCACGTTCGCGGGCCGGGCCCGGCCGTCAGCGCGCCGCGCCGCGACCCGGTCAGGCCGTCGGGCGCTCGCCGAGTCCGCAGGCCGCCGGGACGGAGTGCAACCGGCCCGCCCGGCGTACCGCCTGCGCCATGAGTTCGGACACCTCGTCGCGGCCGGAAACGCTGTCCGTCGCGCACGCGTCGCGACGCGCGCGCGCGTCAGCGACGCGAGCCGGATCGCCCGCCGCGCGGCCGGTGCCTGAATCGAAAACGCTCGGCACGCCGCGAGCTATAGTCAGACCATGTCGTCCATGCGTCTGGGTCTGACGCAGAGCCTGCGAGCGGAGCAGCGGCTGGTTCAGTCGCCGCAGATGATCCAGGCTATGCAGATCCTGCAGACGCCCTTGCTCGAACTGAAGGATCAGGTCGAGCAGGAACTGCAGGAGAACGTGTTCCTCGAGGTCCGTGAGCCGGGCGGTGAGGAGGACGGTCAGCCGATGATCGCCGAATCATCGCAGCCCTCGCTCGACGAGAAGCTCGAACGCCAGTTCGCCGCCGAGCTCGAGCAGCTCGAGAAGCGGACCGAGCGCATCCCCAGCCGGATCGGGTCGGGTTCCGCCGACGAGCAGTCCGAGCGGTGGATGGAGATGCTCAACAACACGCCGGACGCGGGCAGATCGCTGTCCGACCACCTGCTCGAGCAGGCCCGGCTGTTGAACCTCCGCCCCGAGCTGTACCCGGTCGTCGAGCACGTCGTGTACTCCCTCGACCAGAACGGTCGACTCGCGGACAGCGCGGAGCAGATCGCGCGCGACCTGGTCATCCCGGTCGCGCTCGCCGAGGAGGCGATCGAGGTGGTGCGCGGGTTCGATCCGCCCGGCATGGCGGCCAAGGACCTGCGCGACTGCCTGCTCATGCAGCTCGACAGCATGAGCTACGTGCGGCCGCTCACGTACGAGCTGGTCGAACGCCACCTCGACGACCTGGCGATGAACCGCCTGCCGAAGATCGCCAAGGAGACCGGCGCGACCATCCCCGAGATCCAGGAGAGCTGGAACTTCATCCGCTACCACCTGAACCCCCACCCCGGTGCCGCCTTCCAGACCGGCAACAACGCGCCGGTGGTCCCGGACGTGATCGTCGAGGAGGTCGACGGCAAGTTCGAGGTGCGCACCGAGCGCGGTCAGATCCCGGAGCTGGGGATCTCGTCGGTCTACCGCGGCCTGCTCAAGGAAGCGCGATCGGATCCCAAGGTCTACGAGTACCTGCGGCGCAAGATCGACGCGGCGAAGTGGTTCATCGAGGCGATCCACCAGCGGCAGAACACCATCCATCGCATCGCGAGCGAGATCGTGCGCCGGCAGGAGGGCTTCCTCCGCCGCGGCATCCGCGCGTTGCAGCCGCTGAAGATGCAGGAGGTCGCCGACGCGGTGGGCGTGCACATCTCCACCGTCAGCCGGGCGATCTCCGGCAAGTACATCGAAACGCCGCAGGGGATCTTCGAACTCAAGCGGTTCTTCTCCGGCGGGACGGTCACCGACAGCGGCGACATGATGAGCCAGCAGGCGGTCAAGGACAGCCTGCGCGAGATCGTCGAGAAGGAGGACAAGACCAACCCGCTGTCCGACGACCAGCTCGTCGAGGAGCTCGCCAAGCGCGGCATCCACATCGCGCGCCGGACGGTGACCAAGTACCGCAAGACGCTCGGCATCGAGTCGTCGAGCCGGCGCAAGGTGTTCTGAGCGCCCCGGCGCGCATCCGCCGGCGCCGGCGGGCCCTGCGGGACCGCCGGCAGGGAACCCGCCGCGGACGGGCGAAGCGGGGTTGCCCGGTCGCCCCGGGCGCTCCTATCATCCCGCGCCCTTGTCGCGCGCCGGATGGCCGCGCGGGGCATTTCCGTAACACAACGCCATGGCGATCCGCGTCACCGAAGCCCGCAAGGGGATGGTCATCCGCTTCGAGGGTGAACTGTTCCAGATCGAGAAGTACGACCACGTCACGCCGGGCAACTGGCGCGCGATCAACCACCTCTACCTGCGCAACCTGAAGACCGGGCGGAAGAAGGAGGTGCGCATGAACTCGAGCGACAGCATCGAGCCGGTCTACATGGAGGCGCGCAAGTCGCAGTACCTCTACCGCGACGCGAACGGCCACGTGTTCATGGACAACGAGAACTACGAGCAGTTCCACCTGAACGACGAGGTGCTGCGCGACGCGATGAACTACATCGTCGAGGGCAGCAACGTCGACGTCGTCTACGTCGACAATGCGCCGCTCACCGTGCAGCTCCCGCCCTCGGTCGCGCTGACCGTCGTCGAGTGTGAAGAGGCGGTCAAGGGCGACACGGTGAGCAACATCACCAAGCTCGCCAAGCTGGAGACCGGCCTGCAGATCAAGGTCCCGCCGCACATCAAGGTCGGCGAGAAGGTGAAGGTGAACACCGAGACCGGCGAGTTCACCGGGCGCGCGAACGAGTAGCGGACCGCAGGTATGCGCGCCGCGCTCACGCCCGCAGTTCGGCGGGCGGTTCGGCGAACAGTTCCAGCGGCACGCCGCTGACCGGGTGGCGGAACGCGAGCCCCCACGCGTGCAGGTGCAGGCGGCGCGCGCCGTCGGGCCGTCCGTAGCGCCGGTCGCCGACGATCGGGTGGCCAAGCGCGGCGAGGTGCGCGCGAATCTGGTGCGTCCTTCCGGTGGCCAGGTCGATCGCGAGCAGCGCGCGGCCGCCGCGCACGGCGAGCGTGCGCCAGCGCGTGACCGCGGGCCGGCCTTCGACCGCGACCTGTACCTTCCGCCCGCGCGGCGCGTCGGTGCGCATGAGCGGCAGCTCGACCGTGCCGCTCGGGTACGGCACGCCGTGCACCAGCGCGAGGTAGGTCTTGGCGACGGCGCCGCTGCGCAGCGCCGCCGTGAAGCCGCGCAGGCCGCGCGCGCTGCGGCCGAACACCACGAGCCCCGAAGTGTCGCGGTCCAGCCGGTGCGCCGGGGCGATCGCGAAGGAATGACCCCGGCCCTGCCCCTCGATCGCCCGCACCGCGCCGAGCAGGTGGCGGTCGACGCCGCTGCCCGGGTGCACGGCGAGGCCCGCTGGCTTGGCGACCACGAGCAAGTCGCCGTCGCGGAACACCACGTCGAGCGGCACGCGCGCAGCGGACGGCTCGGTCCGACGCCCCAGGGGCAGGGCGCCCATGCTGCCGCGCAGGACGACGCGGTCGCCGGTCTGCAGGCGGAGATCGCCGCGGGCACGCACGCCGTTGACGGTGACCGCCCCCCTGCGCAAGCCGGCGAAGATCTGCCCGAGCGTCGCCGCCGGCAGGACCTTGCGCAGGAAGCGGTCGAGCCGCTGGCCGGCGTCGTCATCGGTGATGGTCAACTCGGACAAGGCGCGGGAATGATCGCACGGTCCGGCGGCCGGAGGGCCGGCGGAACGTCCTTTGCGTCCTGACCGTCGAACGGAGCGCGCAGCGCCCGGCTCGCCGTGGACGGCCACAGCAGACGGCCACGGCAACTGTCGCCCGCATCGCGCCTTGCACGTTCCCCCGAGGATGGACGAGTTCGCACACTGCACGATCGGAACCGCTCGCCGGGCCGTCCTCGCCGTCCTCCTCGCGACGGCGGCCGGACAGGACGGCCAGGAGGTCGACGTAGCGGCGGCGTTCGCCGCGGTCGATGCGATCGCGGTCCGCGCGCTCGACTCGGGCGACCCGGTGACCCGCGGCGAGGCGGCGCTCTGGCTCGCGCAGTCGGGCCGCGCCGAGCACTACGCCGCGTTCCTCGCGCTGGCGCAGGACGAAGCCCCCGCCGCGCGGCACCGCGCCATCCTCGCGCTCGGCATGCTCGGGGCGCCCGGCGCCGAGGCCTTCCTCGGCCGGCTGCTGGTCGACTCGGATCCGGACGAGGACGCCGAGCTGGCGGCATTCGCGCTCGGCCTGCTCGATGACGCGCAGCCGGTCCCCGCGATCGACGCGCTCCTCCGCCGCGTGCAGGGCGGCAGCCGGCGCCGGTTCGGGCCGGCGCTGGGCGCGCTCCTCGCCGGGCTGGGCACCGCGCCGCATCCGTCGCGCGCGGTGTGGTTGCGCGAAGTGCGCGACGACCCCACCAGCCGCAGCGACGCGCTCGTCGTCCTCGCCCAGGCCGCACTCGACCACTGCGACCAGCCGCTGACCCGCGCGGAAGCGCTCGCGTTCCTCGACCACGACGCGCCGAGCGTCCGCCGGCTGGGCCTGCGCGCCTGGCGACCGGCCTGGCGGCCGGGCGACGCCGAGACGAACCGCATCGTGCACCTCGCGCGCGGCGACGCGGATCCCGGAGTCCGCGCCGAAGCGCTCGCCCTCCTCGGCCGCCTGCTCGATCGCCGTGCACTCGACCTCGCCGAGCGCGCGGCCGCGAGCCGCTTCGCGGAGGAGGCCGGAACGGGCGCACGCGTGTGGCTCGCACTCGCCGGCGACGCGGCGCGCGCCGCGATCGAAGAGCGGATCCTGAACAGGCGCGTCGCGGACGACGTGCGCGCCGCGCTGCTCGGAGTCCTGCCCGCGCCGCTCCCACCGCCGATCCTGCTGCTGTGCCACGACCTCGCGCACGGCGACGGCCCGTTCGCCTTGCGGACCGCGGCCGCGCTCGCGCTCGCCCGCGCCGACTCGGTGCTCGCGCCTGCGGCGCTGGCGACCGTGTTCTTCGCCGGCACCGCGGACCACGCGCACGACCTCGTCCGGCTCGCAGAAGCGCTGCGCGCGCTGGATCGCCTGCCGGCGGTGCAGGCCGAACTCGTCGGCAAGGCGGCGCTCGACGACCTGCCCGGGCTCGCAGCGCGGCTGCGCGCGCTCGCCGCGGTCGAACCGCTGCTCGGCTGCGAGGTGCTCCTCGCCCTCGCCGCCGACGACCGGCTGTCCGGCGCGGCGGTCGGTGGCGTCCTCGGTGCGCTGCGCAAGGCGCGCGGTACCCGGGTGGCGAGCGAGCACCTCGCGCTGCTCCCCCGCTCGGTCGCGTCGCTCGAACCGTGAGCCCCCCTCGCGGTCGAGGCGCTGCGCGACTCGCCGCAACGTTCGGGCATGCTCCGCGCCGGCTGACCGTGGCGGTGACGCAGCGCCTACGCTGCCGCCGTGCGTGGCATCGAGAATCCCGGCGGGGGCTGCTGCGGCGCAGCGGTGAAGTTCCAGCTCCGGCGCGCCGGTGCCGGCGACGTCTGGGCGTCTGGGCGATCGTCGCGCTGGTCTCGCTCGGCGTGCTCGTGCTCGCGATGAG
>DATGPD010000072.1:0-5110 GCA_035305285.1 Planctomycetota bacterium | reverse complement strand
TTCACGTCCCCACCTCGTCGAACTGGCGCAGGAAGCGCACGTCGCCGCCCATGAACAGGCGGATGTCGTCGATGCCGTAGCGCAGCATGACCACGCGCTGCAGGCCCATGCCGAACGCGAACCCGGTGTACTCCTCCGGGTCGATGCCGCCGGCCTGGAGCACGCGCGGGTGCACGAGGCCGCACGGCAGGATCTCGATCCACCCGGAGTGCTTGCACACCTTGCAGCCCTGGCCGCCGCAGAACGCGCAGTTCGCGTCCAGCTCGAAGCCCGGCTCGACGAACGGGAAGAACCCCGGCCGCAGGCGCACCTTCACGTCGCGCCGCAGGATGTGGCGCAGGCAGGTCTTCATCGTGTGCACGAGGTGCGCGACCGAGATGCCGCGGTCCACCACCAGTCCTTCCATCTGGTAGAAGGTGTGCTCGTGGCTCGCGTCGACGGTCTCGTTGCGGAAGCAGCGGCCGGGCACGATCACCTTGAGCGGTGGCGGGAAGCGCTGCATCGCACGTACCTGCACCGGGGAGGTGTGCGTGCGCAGCAGCGTGCCGTCCTCGTTCCAGAAGGTGTCCTGCGTGTCGCGCGCCGGGTGGTCGGCGGGGATGTTGAGCGCCTCGAAGTTGTAGTACTCCGCCTCGACCTCGGGACCGTCGAGCCAGGTGAAGCCGAGCGACACGAACAGGTCGACCAGCTCGTTCTGCACGATGGTGATCGGGTGCAGGGTGCCGCGCGGCAGGCGCGGCCCCGGCTCGCTCGGATCGAAGTCACCGGCCGCCAGCGAGGCCGCGAGTTGCTCACGGCGCAGCGCCGCGCGGCGCGCCTCGATCGCCGCCTCCAGCGCGAGCTTCAGGTCGTTGTATGCCTTGCCCGCCGCCGGACGCTCCTCGCGCGGCAGCCTGGACACCGACTTCACCAGCTCGGTGACAACGCCCTTCTTGCCGAGCAGCTGCTGTTCGAGCGCGGTCAACGCCGCGACGTCGGGCGCCGCGGCGATCCGTGCCAGCCAGGCGTCGCGGTCTCGGTTCTCGGTTGCCGGCATGTGCGGATCACGCGAAGCGGGTGCTGGCGGTCGCCTTCGGGCCGCCCGGTCGCGGCGGCGGCCGGAGACGCCGTCCGCCGCCTGCGCGGAGCCGACTCAGCGGGCGAGCGCCGCCCGGGCCTGCTCGCAGATCTGGTCGAACGCGGCCGGGTCGTGGATCGCCAGCTCGGACAGCTCCTTGCGGTTGAGCTTGATGCCGGCGCGGCCGACGCCGCAGATAAAGCGGCTGTACATCATGCCGCGCGCGCGGACCGCGGCGGTGATGCGGGTGATCCACAGGCGGCGGAAGTCGCGCTTGCGCATGCGCCGGCCGGCGAACGCGAACGCGTCCGCGCGCATCGTGACTTCCTTCGCGGTGCGGTACAGCGTGCTGCGACCGCCGCGAAAGCCCTTGGCCCGCTTGAGAATGCGATTGCGACGTTGACGCGTCGCTGCTCCGTTGGTGGCGCGCATCGGCTAGTCCCTCGGCTCCACGTTCAGGCGTTGCGCAGCGCTTCGGCCATCTGCTTGCCGATCGCGCCTTCCTGGATCAGTGCCTTCCGCAGCAGACGCTTCCGCTTGGCGGAGCGGCGCACGAGCATGTGCGAAGTGAAGGCCTGGTGGCGCTTCACCTTGCCGGTCTTGGTCAGCTTCATGCGCTTGCGCACGGCCTTCTTGGTCTTCTGCTTCGGCATGGCGGAACGCGGTTAGGGGCGGCGGAGGGTAGCGACGCGCTCCTGGCCGGGCAAGGTCGCGGCCACAAAACTTGCTCGCTGCGCGCTTGCGCGCCCGGCAGCGCCGAGCCACGCTCCCCCGCGTGCTGGCGGCTCTCCTGTGGTGGGCGGCGGGCGTGGCGGCCGCGATCGCCGGCCTGCAGCCGCGCCGGCGTCTCGGCGCGATCCTGCTCGCGGTCCTCGGCGTGCTCGGGGTCCTCGGCGCCGTGGTCGAAGGCGGCGCGGAGCGCACCCTGGAGGTGGTCCACACCCACCCCGCCTACGTCGCCAACGAGGTGGTCAGCAAGGACTTCCCCGTCGAGACCACCCGCGCGCCCGGCTACGCGCACTGGCTCGCCGGCGCGGCCTTCTGCCTCGTGCTCGCGGGGCTCGGGTTCGCAGGGCTCCCGGCGCGCTGGCCCTTCGGCTGGGCGATCGCGCTCGCTTACGGCGGCACGGCGCTCGCGCTCGTGCTGGAGAAGTTCGCCGCGCCCGCGGCGGCGGTCGCCTTCCGCCGGGAGGGATCGATCTGGCTGGCCGCCGTGCTCACCGCGGTCGCGCTCGCCGAGGCGCACCGGAACGTGTTCGTGTACGCCGCCGTCCTGCTCCTGATGATCGACGTGCTCTGGCTGCCGAGCGCGGCGTTCTCCACCGTGGCGACCCTGCACGAACTCGGCACGAGCCTCGACGTGCACGGCATCGAGTACTGCGCGCACCGACTGGCGGGCACACCGCTCGAGCTGGTGCCCAAGTCCGCCGAGCAGCTCTGGTACCTCGTGTTCGCGCCGCTGCTCGTCGTGTACCCCGTGCTCACCTGGCTCAGCGCGGGCGGCATCGGGTTCCTCGCGCTCATGCTGCACCGCGAGCGCGCCGCCAGGCGCGCCGCCTGAGCGCGGCAATCGCCCCCCGTACGCGCGCGATCACCCGGTGCGGCGCGCCACCGCGACCGCGCGCGCGGCGACCGCGAGGCCGACGACCGCGGTCCAGGTGACGCAGCCGTAGGCGAGGAGCCGGTTGCCGGTGCGCGAACCGACGATCCCCTTGGTCGTCAGCGTGCCGAGCACGAACATCGCGACGAGCAGCGCGACCAGCGTGCGATCGCGCGTGCCGCGCAGCAGGATCGCGAGCGCGAGCCCGGCCGGGAGCAGGAGCACGCCGAAGTGCGACTTGCTGCTCATCGGCGACAGCAGCACCATCCCGCACGCGACCGCCGCGGCCTGCCCGAAGCGGATCGCGGGCAGCGTCGCCTCGGGATCGCGGCGCCTGCGCGCGAGCCACGCGACGACGGCGAGCACGAGCAGCTGGCCGGCGAGCACGACCGCGCGCCGCGCCGGCGCGGAGAGTGCGACGACCGAGCCGTCCACCTCCCACGGCGAGCCGGCCTGCGCGTCGACGGGCGTGGTCAGGCGGTACAGCGTGCCGGCGAGGCTCTGGTTGAGGATCGACCCGGCGGTCCACGTCCCGCCGAGGTCGGCGCTCGCGCCCGGGCGCACGCCGGCGAGCATCGTCGACACCCACGCGCCCACCCACAGGCGGCCGTCCGCGCGCGGCAGCACGAGGTCGGGAAGCAACGTCGCGCCGGCGCCGACGAGCGCGGCGGCTGCGAGCGCACGCACGCTGCCCTGCACGGTGAAGGGCACCGCGAAGAGCGCCGGCGTCGCCTTGCACGCCACACCGAGGCCCGCCCACGTCCCCGCGCGCGCCTGCTGCCCACGCGCCCAGGCGACCGCGGCCGCCACCGTGCACCACAGCACCAGCATGTCGTGGCTCTGGTTCTCGAACACCGCGAGCACGTGGCGCACGCACAGCGCGCCGAGCAGCACCCAGAACCAGCGCCGCGCGCGCGGCGCGAGCCCCGCCAGGAGGTGGCCCGCGAGCAGGCGCAGCACGACGGCGAGCACGGCGAGGTTCACCGCGTACCACACCGCCCGCTGCACCCGCACCGACAGGCCGACGAGCGGCACGAACGGCAGCGCGAAGAACGGCGGGTAGGTGAACGGCTTGGCGTCGTCGGTGCGGTAGATCTCGGCGCCTTCGAGCATGCGCTGCGCGCCGAGCACGTACACCGGCAGCTCGCTCGGCTCCTTGCGCAGGAACGGCACGAGGCCGGCGAGCGCCGCGGCGACGACGATGCCCCAGACGACGAGCCTGCGGCGGCCGGTCGCGCTCATCGCCCGGCGCCCCGCGCGGCGCAGTCGCTCGCCCGGCCACGCGGGCTGCAGCACGGCTCCACCATGCGCGGCGCAGCATCGGGGCGCGCGCGGCGCGGGTCAACGGCGACGTGCGCGCGCCTGCTCCGGAAGCGTTCCGGAGCGCGCGGCCGCTACTCCTTCTCCGGCTTGCGCACGAGCGCGATCCCCAGCTCGTCCAGCTGCGCCTGGCTCACCGGCGACGGCGCGTCGGCCATGAGGTCCGCGGCGCTCGCGGTCTTGGGGAACGCGATCGCGTCCCGGATGCTGTCGAGGCCGAGGGCGAGGGTCACCAGCCGGTCGACGCCGAGCGCGATCCCGCCGTGCGGCGGCGCGCCGTAGCGGTAGGCGTCGAGCATGAACCCGAAGTTGGCACGCTGCTGCTCCTCGTCGATGCCGAGGAACGCGAACACCTTCTTCTGCAGCTCGGGACGGTGGATGCGGATGCTGCCCGACCCCAGCTCCCAGCCGTTCATCACCAGGTCGTAGGCCCGGCTGCGGTGGCGCAGCGGGTCGGCGGCGAAGTCGTCGTCGTCCCAGTTCACCGGCGCGGAGAACGGGTTGTGTGCGAACTCCCAGCGTTGCCGCTCCTCGCTCCACTCGAACATGGGGAAGTTGGTCACCCACGCGAAGCGGAACTGCTTGGGGTCGCGCAGGCCGAGGACCGTGCCGAGGCGCAGGCGCAGCTCGCCCAGCGCCCGGTGCACGACCTTCTGCTGATCGGCGACGAAGAACATGACGTCGCCGACCTCCGCCCCGAGCGCCGCGGCGAGCTGCCTGCCGCGCTCGTCGGGGAAGAACCTGGCGATGCTGCCCTGCAGGCCGTCGGCCTGCACCTTCGCCCACGCGAGCCCCTTGGCGCCGTACTCGCCGACCAGCGCGGTGAGGCCGTCGATGTCCTTGCGCGAGAACCGCTCGGCCGCGCCCTTCGCGCACAGTCCCATCACCGCGCCGCCGTTGCGCACCGCGTCGGCGAACACCTTGAACTCCGACTCGCGCGCGATCGCCGACACGTCGACCAGTTGCATCGCGAAGCGCAAGTCCGGCTTGTCGCTGCCGTAGGTCGCGATCGCCTCGTCGTAGCCCAGGCGGGGGAACGGGTGCGGCAGCTCGATGCCGAAGCCCTCGCGGAACGCCTCGATCACCATGCCCTCGACCATATCGAGCACGTCGTTCTCCTCGACGAACGACAT
>DATGPD010000071.1:0-9267 GCA_035305285.1 Planctomycetota bacterium | reverse complement strand
TCCGGCTGCGTCACGTCGCGCCGGGGCGCGTCGGTCGGCACCGCGTCGGAGGGGGGCGTGTCCGGCCGGGTCGCGTCGTGCATCACTGCAGGTGCAGCGCGAACGCGCCGTAGAACGCGGCCTCGGCGACCGCGGCCGCGGGGCCGTGGCTGCTCACCGCGAGCCACGCGCCGAGGGTCGGGGCCTTGGCCGCGCCTACCTGGATCGTGCGGTAGTTGCTGGATGCGGCGCCGAAGGTGTTCCCGGCGAACGGTGCGACCGGGGTCACCGCCTGCACGTAGATCACCGCGCCCGCCGGGGCGGGGCGCTTGGGGATCGGCAGCGGCTCGCCGCCGCCGACGGTGCCGTTCGCCGACGCGACGAACGCGAGGGTCAGGATGGTCGTGCCGGGATCGACGTATGACCAGCAGATCGGCTGGGTGTTGGGGAACGCGAGCGGGCTCTGGAACAGGCTCGCGGTGACCACGACGCCCACGGGAGCGTTCGGCGTGAAATCGTGCCCCACGATGCTGATCGAGCCGCCGGGCTCGTACACGCCGTACGTGTCGAGCACCGGACCGGGCGACGCGACGCCGAGCGGGCAGCCGCGCCCGTTGCTCGTCGCCGCGCCCGGCTGCTGGAAGTTGGCGGGATCGATCACCGCGTCGAGCAGCGCGATCGCGCCCGGGTTGTCGTTGCCGCTGCACAGCAGCTCGAACGCGAACGCCCCGCCCGCCGGCACGCTGACCGCGACCGGCTGGGGCAACGGGAAGAACAGCTCGCCGGCAGGGCCGCCGAACGGCTCGGGCCCCGGGACGGCACTCGCGTCGGCCGTGAAGTCGAAGCGCACGTCCTGCAGCGGCGTGGCGAGCGGCTGCGAGAGGTTCGCCGCGAACACCGAGCCCGCGTCCGCGGTGCGCACGTGCGTGCCGCCGAGGCGGAGTGTGAGGTTCGCGATGCTGTGCTGCGTCGCGGCGCCCGCGCTCGGGCCGTCGAACCGCAGCCCGACGCGCTGTACGACGAACTGGGTGTTCCCGCCCAGCTCGCCGGCGTCGTGGAGCACTTGCAGCCTGCTCGCGCCGGCCATCAGCGGGACGGGACTGGCGTCGGGCAGCTCGGTGGACAGTGGGGTGCGCGACGCGGGCAGCACGAGCGGCTGCGCTGCGGCGTGCGCCGCGAGGACGGGCGCGAGCGAGAGGATCAGGCGCATGGTCGTTCCGCGATGGGGCGCGAGGCGGACGGAGAGCGTGCGGCGTACCCGCGAGCAGAGGTGCGATGCCGACGCTCCACCCGTGCGTGCGGCTCGGCCCGACATCTTAGACGACGCCCGGCGGGGGAGCCCGAGGGCAAGGGCGTTCGCGGTGCGGGCCTGGCGTGCGAAGAAGGGATGCATCGCCGCAGAAGGATCGAGACCCCGGGCGGCGTGACGGTTCTCTTGCTCGTACTCGTTCACGCCGGATTCGCGCAGGTCGGAGCGCCCCGGTGCCGCGCTGCCGCGCGGAAACGCCCGATCCGGCCGCGCGCGCCTTGCGCCCCGGAGCGTGCCGGCGAGGATGCCGCGCACACCGTTCCCCAAGCCGACGGAGTCGTCATGGACCACAGACTGCTGCTCGCCCTCCCGCTCCTCTCCCTCGCCGCCCCGGTCGGTCAGGACCCGGCGGGGGCTGACCCAGACGGGCCGCTCGCTCCGCCGAAAGGCCTGGAGAAGGTCCAGCTCGTGATCCCCGAGGACAACCCGCTGACCGTCGAGAAGGCCGAACTCGGCAAGATGCTGTTCTTCGACACGCGCCTGTCGAAGGACGGCTCCATGTCGTGCCAGACCTGCCACGTGCACGAGAAGGCGTGGAGCGACGGCATCGCGCTGTCGACGAAGGTCGACGGCAGCAAGAACACGCGCAACTCGCCGAGCCTATACAACGTCGGCTATCAGCCGTACTACTACTGGGACGGCCGGGCGCCGACGATGGAGGCCAACGTCCTCGCGGCATGGAAGGGTCACATGGGCGGCGATCCCGACGCGACGGCGAAGGTGCTCGCCGACATCCCGGCCTATGCCGCGGCGTTCGAGAAGGCGTTCGGCGCGGAGCCGACCGGCACGAACATCGTGCAGGCGCTCACCAGCTTCGTGCGCACGCTGCGCAGCGGCGGCTCGGCGTACGACGAGGGGACGATGTCGGAGGCCGCCAAGCGCGGCGAGCGGCTGTTCGCCGAGCGCTGCATGTCGTGCCACGTGCCGCCGCTGTTCACCGACTTCCAGTTCCACAACGTCGGCGTGGGCGATCCTTCCGACAAGGGCCGCCTCGCCCAGGAGCCCGACAACCCGGCGCGCACGCGCGCGTTCAAGACGCCCGGCCTGCGCGGCGCGGCGCGCAGCGCGCCGTACTTCCACGACGGCAGCGTCGCCACGCTGCGCGAGGCGGTCGCGATCATGGCGCGCGGCGGCATCGACAACGAGTTCCTCGACCCGATCCTCAAGACGCAGCGGGAGAAGCTGCGTCCGCTGACCGACGAGGAGATCGACGACCTCGTCGCATTCATCGAGGCGCTCGACAGCAACGAGTCGTTCACGCCGCCGAAGTTGCCGTGAGCGAGCGCGGCCGGTCGTCGGCCACCCGGCGCCGGAAGCCGTGCGCCAGCCGGCCGGCCGCGCGACGCCGGCGTGATCGCCGGCCCCGCCGCGGCGCCGCAGCCGACGGCGAACGCCTCTTGAAGGCGGCGCGGCCGTGCGCGTGCGGACGAATCAGCTCGACGCGCGCTGCTGCAACCGGTCGAGGATGCCTTCGAGCGTGCGCGCGACGTCGAGGTCGTGGTGCAGGAACCCGATCGGTCCCCAGGTCTCGCTTCCCGCCAGCGGGCGACCGGTCGCGTAGAGCAGCGGCGGGTCGGCGCGACCGGCGAGCGCGGCGAGCACGCCGCGCAGGAAGGGACCGTCGGCCTCGTCCTCGCCGCAGCACACGACGATCCGCGCGTCCGCGTGCCGCGCGAGCGCGGCCTCCGCCTGCGCCGGCGTCGCGCTCGCCTCGGCGACCGCGGGTTCGATGCCCGCGCAGCGCAGCAGCTCGGTGGCGAATGCGACGGCGGCGCGCGCCGACGCCGGCGCGCCGAACGGCAGCAGGAGCGCGGCGACCGGCTGCGCCGCCGAGCGCCGGCGCAGCGCCTCGAAGGGCGCCGCCGGCCGTGCCGACCAGTGGGGCGGCGCCTCGGTGACGCGCGCGGTCGGGTCGGCGAAGCGGTTCGTACCGACCAGCACCCGCGCGGCCCGCGGCGCGGTCTCGGGCAGGACGTCGCGGCCGCCGCTGGTCCGGCTCGCGCCGCCGTGCGCCTCGATCGCCTGGAACATGCGCCACGCGGCGTGCGCGAGCTCGGCGGTGAGCGCCTCGATCGCGAAGCTGCCGGCAGCGGGGTCGCGCGCGCGCAGCAGGTGGGCCTCGTCGGTGAGGATGCGGAGCTGGTTGGCGGCGAGGCGCTGCGCCTCGTCGCGGTCGGCGACCGGCTCGAACAGGAGCGGCTCGAGTACGTCGCAGCCCGCCGCGGTGGCGACGAACGCGATCAACGACCCGCGCACGAGGTTGATCTCGGGGTCGATCGCGCTGAAGCACGCCGGCGCCGCGCGCGCCCAGATCCGCGCGGGCGCGTCGTCGCTCCCGGTGCACGCCGCCACCACGCGGTGCCAGAGCCAGCGCGCCGCGCGCACCTTCGCGATCCCGGTCACGACGTCGGTGTCGAGCGTGATCGGCAGGTACATGCGCGCGAGCACCGCGGCGGCCGACAGGCCCTCGACGACGCAACCGCGCAGCACCTCGACCGCGGCGGCCAGCGCGAACGCGAGCCCGCGCGCCGGCGAGGCGCCCTCGATGCGGTCGAACACGTCGAGCACGACCTTGTGGTCGAGGTTGAGGCGGTGCAGCGCGACCAGGGCGCGCACGCCGCTCGCGGCGGGCGTCAGGGTCACCACCGCGGACGCGGGGTCCAGCCCGCGCACCAGGGTCGCGTCGCCGCTGCCGAGTGCGGCTTCGAGTCCGCCGCCCGCGAAGCGCAGCGCGCCGAAACCCTCGAACGCGGCCAGGTCGGCGGCGCGGGGCGGCCCGCGCACGATGCGCGCCAGGCGCGGCGGCTCGGAGGGCAGCGGCCACGCCGCGGTCGCGTGCGCCGGGCGGTCGGCGGGCGTGCCGAGCGCACGGAGCGTCACGCGGTCGTCGACCGGCGTGTCGAGCGACGCCGGGTCGCGTCCCCCGATCTCGGCGCGCACCGCCGCGAGCCAGTCCTCGCGGGTCGCCTGGCGGGCAGGGTCGGCAGGCATCACGCGCTCACATGCTGCGCCGGTACTGGCCGCCGACGCGGTAGAGCGACGCCGACATGCGGCCGAGCGAGCAAGTCTTGGCGCAATGCATCAGCGCGTCGAACACGTTCGCGCCGCGCATCGCGTCGTCCTCCAGGCGGCGCAGCGCCGCCTCGGCCTCCGCGCCGCGCGCGCGCGCGAGGGCCTCGACCGTCTCGATCTGCGCGCGCTTCTCCTCGTCGGTCGAGCGGCGCACCTCGGTGGGGGTGACGAACGGCGAGCCGTCCCGGCCGATGAACGTGTTCACGCCGACGATCGGGAGCGCGCCGGAGTCCTTCATCGACTCGTAGTGCAGCGACTCCTCCTGGATCTTGCTGCGCTGGTACATCGTCTCCATGGCGCCGAGCACGCCGCCGCGCTCCGACAGGCGGACGAACTCGGCCATCACCGCCTCTTCGACGAGGTCGCTCAGCTCCTCGATGATGAACGAGCCCTGCAGCGGGTTCTCGTTCTTCGCCAGGCCGAGCTCGCGGTTGATGATCAGTTGGATCGCCATCGCGCGGCGCACCGATTCCTCGGTGGGGGTGGTGATCGCCTCGTCGTAGGCGTTGGTGTGCAGGCTGTTGCAGTTGTCGTAGATCGCGTACAGCGCCTGCAGCGTCGTGCGGATGTCGTTGAACGCGATCTCCTGCGCGTGCAGCGAACGCCCCGAGGTCTGGATGTGGTACTTCAGCTTCTGGCTGCGCTCGTTGCCGCCGTACAGGTACTTCATCGCCTTCGCCCAGATCCGGCGGGCGACCCGGCCGATCACCGCGTACTCGGGGTCGAGGCCGTTGCTGAAGAAGAACGACAGGTTGGGGGCGAAGTCGTCGACCTTCATCCCGCGCGCGCGGTAGTACTCGACGTAGGTGAACCCGTTGGCGAGGGTCAGCGCGAGCTGGGTGATCGGGTTGGCGCCGGCTTCCGCGATGTGGTAGCCGGAGATCGACACCGAGTAGAAGTTGCGCACGCCGTGGTCGATGAACCACTGCTGCACGTCGCCCATCATCCGCAGGGCGAAGTCGGTCGAGAAGATGCAGGTGTTCTGCGCCTGGTCTTCCTTGAGGATGTCGGCCTGCACCGTGCCGCGCACGACCCGCAGGGTGTCCGCCGCGATGCGCGCGTAGGTCTCCGGCGGCACGATCTCGTCGCCGGTGACGCCGAGCAGGAGCAGGCCGAGCCCGTCGTTGCCCGGCGGCAGGGAGCCGCGGTAGCGCGGCCGCGGCAGGCCGCGGTCGTCGTAGCGTTCCCGTAGCTTGCGCTCGACCTCGTCGACCTTGCCGTTGGCGCGGATCCAGCGCTCGCACTGCTGGTCGATCGCCGCGTTGAGGAAGAACGCGAGCAGCATCGGCGCCGGACCGTTGATCGTCATCGACACCGAGGTCTTCGGGTCGGCGAGGTCGAAGCCGGAGTACAGGCGCTTGGCGTCGTCCAGGCAGCAGATGCTGACCCCGGAGTTGCCGATCTTGCCGTAGATGTCCGGGCGCAGCCCGGGATCCTCGCCGTAGAGCGTGACCGAGTCGAACGCGGTCGACAGCCGGCGCGCCGGCTGGCCGGCGGCGAGGTAGTGGAAGCGCTTATTGGTCGTCTCCGGCCCGCCCTCGCCGGCGAACATGCGCGTCGGGTCCTCGTCCTGCCGCTTGAACGGGAACACGCCCGCGGCGAACGGGAAGTGCCCGGGCACGTTCTCGGTCAGCAGCCAGCGCAGGCGCTCACCGAAGTCGCGGAAGCGCGGCAGCGCGACCTTCGGGATCTCGAGCCCGGACAGCGTCCTGGTGCGCTGCTTGACCCGGATGCTCTGGCCGCGGACCTCGAACTCGTGGTCCGGCGTCGAGTAGCTGCGCACCAGTTCGTCCCAGCGCGCGAGCGCTTCCTTGTTCTCCGGCGTGAGCTTCTGCTCGGCGGCACCCTTCGCCTTGTCCAGCGCGGCGAGTGCCGCGGGGTCGCCGCCGGCGGCGCGCACCGCGGCCGCCGCGCCCTCGATCTGCCACAGCGTGCGCGCCGCCTCGACCTGCTCGTCGACCGCCTTCCGCCAGGCGCGGTTGTGCTCCGCGATCTCGGCGAGGTAGCGCGCGCGCGACGGCGGGATGATGTGCACGGTCTCGTCGCCGAACGACGGCAGCGCGCGTTCCAGCACGAAGCGGCCGGGAACCCTCTCGTCGAGCTTGGCGCACAGCAGCTCGAAGAGGCGGTTGGTTCCCGGGTCGCCGAAGCGCGAGGCCATCGTTCCGACCACCGGAATCTGCTCGGGCGGGGTCTGGAACGCGTTGCGGTTGCGCGCCCACTGCTTGCGGACGTCGCGCAGTGCGTCCTGTGCGCCGCGGCGGTCGAACTTGTTGATCGCGACCACGTCCGCGTAGTCCAGCATGTCGATCTTCTCGAGCTGGGTCGGCGCGCCGAAGTCGGGGGTCATCACGTAGAGCGACACGTCGGCGAAGTCGACGATCTCGGTGTCGCTCTGCCCGATGCCGGAGGTCTCCAGGATGATCACGTCGAACCCCGCGTGGCGGAGCACGAGCAGCGCCTCGGCGATGCACCCGGCGAGGGCGAGGTTCGCCTGACGGGTCGCCATCGAGCGCATGAACGCGCGCGGCGACGCGATCGAGTTCATGCGGATCCGGTCGCCGAGCAACGCGCCGCCGGTCTTGCGGCGTGACGGATCGACCGAGAGGACGGCGATGGTCTTGTCCGGGAACGCGAACAGGAAGCGGCGGACGAACTCGTCGATCAGCGACGACTTGCCGGACCCGCCGGTCCCGGTGATGCCGAGCACCGGAGCGTGCCCCGCGGGCGGCGCCCCGAGGAGCGTGCGGATCCTGGCGGGGTCGTTCTCCGCGACCGACAGCGCGCGCCCGATCGCGCGGTGGTCGCGCGCCTTCAGGTCCTCGACGGAGAAGTCGCGCGCCGGCGGCAGGTCGCACCGCTCCAGCAGGTCGTCGATCATCCCCTGGAGACCCATCGCCCGGCCATCGTCCGGCGAGTAGATCCGGGCGATCCCGTAGGCGTGCAACTCCTCGATCTCGTGCGGCAGGATCACACCGCCGCCGCCACCGAGGAGGCGGATGTGTCCGCAGCCGCGTTCGACCAGCAGGTCGCGGCAGTACTTGAAGAACTCCAGGTGTCCGCCCTGGTACGAGGTGATCGCGATGCCCTGCGCGTCCTCCTGCACGGCGGCGTCGACGATCTCCTGCGCCGACCGGTTGTGCCCGAGGTGGATGACCTCGGCGCCGGATGCCTGCGCGATGCGGCGCATGACGTTGATCGACGCGTCGTGGCCGTCGAACAGGGCGGTCGCCGTCACCAGGCGAACCTTGTGCCGCGTGACGTAACGGGGTCGCGCGGCGGACCTGGCGACCGGAACGGCGGACGTGCCGATGGCCGGCGACGAATCGACCTGGGTCATGAATCGGACCTGCTGCCGAAGGGGGACCTCGTTGCAAACCGCCACCAGCCCCACGCTGCGGCGGGCGGAGGAGTGTAGCGGCGGACGCGCGGTGACGCACCGCGCGGCCTCCGGCGTGCCGGGACGCGCGAAGTGTTGCCGCGGGCGGACTTCGACCCACTCCGCACCGATCGCGTGATGCGCACGACCGCTACGACGGCGTGTTCCGCGTGTCGCGCGTGCGGTGTCTTCCAGCCGCACGCGGGCTCGGCGTGGGGCCGCGACACGTGGAGACGCGTGGAGAGGTGTGGGGCGCGGCGTCGCCCTGGTGTGCGCGCGGAGCCTCGCCCGTTCGAGGCGTCCTGCCTTGCACCCTTCGAGCAGGAGCCGCTCGAAAAAAAGCCTCTGCCTCGCACTGGGCCGTGCGATGCCGGTTGCCACAATGCTGCGTGGTGTCCAGGCACGCAGCGCACCTCATCGCCTTGCTCGCCGCCGCGACTTCGCGCGCGCCGGCGCAGTCGATGGTCGAGGAGATCGTGGTGCGGCACGCCCAGCCGCTCGACGACGCGCAGTTGAACGAGCGCCTCGTGTCGGTGTCGCCGTCGGAATCCGATCCGCGCCTGAGCCTCATCCGCTGGCACGGCAACGAGCTGCCGGTGCATGCCGCGAAGGATCGCGTGTCGATCGGCGAGATCGCGCCCGGGCTGTACGTCGCGCTCGTCGGCGGCGTACGCCGATCGCTCGACGTCTACTTCCTGGAGGCGAGCGGCGCGGTCGGCCGCGTGATGACCAACGGCGGTCGCCGCCTGCCGCAGGCGTTCAACGGCGGGCGCGGGTCGTGGCCCGCCGCGGTCGGGCGCGGCGTGTTCGTCGTGCCGTTCGAGAAGGACGGCCGGATCGAGTTGCGCCTGACCGGCTTCGGCGAGCAGGTGTTCGCGACGCGCACGCTGCCGGACACCGCGACCGGCTTCCGGGTCCACGTCGATCGGCGGACGTACCGCATCTCGGTGGAACTGCTCGGCGTTCCGGGCGAACCACCGCTGCAGCTCGCGCACCCGCGCGCGCCGAGGGCGCAGTTCGCGCAGGCCGTGCTCGACTTCGGCGAGGTTGTCTGCGGCGAGCCGGGCGTGCTCGAAGCCCTGGTCTACAACCCGGGCATCCAGCCGATCGAGGTCGAGCTCCACGCCGAGGGCGAGTTCGCCTGTAGCCTGCGCCGCCTCCGCATCGACGCGGGGCAGCGCCTGCCGGTACCGGTGACCTTCACGCCGCGCACGCCGGGCGAGCACCGCGGCAGCCTCGTCGCGAGCCACGCGAGTCAGGAGCGGCCGCTCGCGCTGGCCCTTCGCGGCCGGGCCAGCGAGCCCGCCACGCGAGCAGCGGCGTTCCGCCCGGTGCTGGTTCCCGAGGAGCACGCCACCGAGCGACCTGCCGAGGCAGACCGCGGCGCCGGGATCGTCGCGCCCGCTCCGCCTGAGGTTCCACCCGCGCCCGCGGCGCCGGTGGCGCGCGAACCACGCGCGCCGCACCTCTCGTTCGAAGGCGAGTGGGTCGTCGTCCGCGGCCTTCCCGGTGAGGTCCTGCTGCTCGC
>DATGPD010000070.1:0-3363 GCA_035305285.1 Planctomycetota bacterium | reverse complement strand
CCCCAGAGGTGTCAACCAGTGCCCGGACACGCCTGCCAACGGTTTGTCCGACCTGATCCTGGCGACCGGGCCTGGGTCCGCGCGCAGTCGTCGACGCTCCGCGAGGCGGCGAGCGGCTACGGAGGCGGTCTCGATCAGGTGCGCAGTTGCGCAGGTGATCGGTGCAAGGCAATGGGCGGCGCCGCGGACGCTCGAAGCGTGTCGACCATGTGCCCGGACACGAGCGTCAACCGTGTGCCCGGGTCGGACCGGCCAGCCGCCGCTGCCGCCGGCCCGAGGGCGACGAGCGCGGAAGCGCGCGGCTGCCGCGCAGCACACGGAACCCCGCGCCGCACGCGGAATGGCCCTGGCGCGGGCACACCCGGCCCTTACCGTGCTGCGCTTCCCATGGACCTGAACGCGGCGCTGTGGGCCGTCCTCGGCCTCGTGACGCTCACCATCGGAGCCGAGGCCCTGGTGCGCGGGGCTGCGCGCCTTGCCGCGGCGGCGAAGATCTCGCCGCTCGTCATCGGGCTCACCGTCGTCGCGTTCGGCACGTCGGCGCCGGAGTTGGCGGTCAGCGTGCGCAGCGCGTTCACCGGGCAGGCCGACATCGCCTTCGGCAACGTCGTCGGCAGCAACATCCTCAACGTCCTGCTCATCCTCGGGCTGTCGGCGCTGATCACGCCGCTGCGCGTGTCGCTGAAGCTCATCCGGGTCGACGCGCCGATCATGGTGCTCTTCTCGCTCCTGCTCCTGGTCCTCGTGCAGGACGGTCTGGTCTCCCGGGCCGAGGGCGCGCTGCTGGCCGCGCTGCTGGCCGGCTACCTGAGCCTCGCGGCGGTACTGGGCCGGCGCGAGGGGAAGCGCGCTGCCGCCGCGGAGTTCGAGGCGGAGTACGGCGAACGCACGGTCCGGCGGCCGCAGCCGCTGATCGACCTGCTGCTCGTCGGTGCCGGGCTCGGGGCGCTCGTGCTCGGTGCCGGCTGGTTCGTGGAGGCCGCGGCCGCGCTCGCGCGCGCCTTCGGCGTCAGCGAGCTGGTGATCGGGATCACCATCGTCGCGGCGGGCACCTCGCTGCCGGAGGTGGCGACCTCGGTCGTCGCCAGCATCAAGGGCGAGCGCGACATCGCAGTGGGCAACGTCGTCGGCAGCAACATTTTCAACATCCTCGCCGTGCTCGGAATCAGCTCGCTGGTCAGCCCGACCGGCGTCGCGGTCGCCCAGGCCGCGATCGGGTTCGACGTCCCGGTGATGGTCGCGGTCGCGGTCGCCTGCCTGCCGATCTTCTTCACCGGCCACACGATCGCCCGCTGGGAGGGCGCCGTCTTCCTCGCCTACTACGTGATCTACACGATCCACCTGCTGCTCACCGCGACGCAGCACGCGGCGCTTCCCGCCTTCAGCCACGTGCTCGGCTGGTACGTGCTGCCGCTGACGGCGCTGACCCTGGTGGTCTCCAGCTACCGCGCCCTGCGCGCGGCACGGCTCACCTGATCCGGGCACCGCGTCCGATGCACCGATGAACATGCTCGATCCGTCCACCCCGCGCGCGACGCGCGGCCTGGTCCTCGGCGTCGCGATCCTGTCGGCGGCGACGCTCGGCGTGCAGGTCCTGGAGACGCGCCTGTTCAGCGTGATGCTCTGGCACCACCTCACCTACATGGTGGTGACGGTCACGCTGCTCGGCTTCGCGGCGAGCGGCTCGCTGCTCGCAGTCGCACCGTGGCTCGGGCGGATCGGCGGCGACCCGCGCGTCGCCGTGTCGCTGTGCGGCTCGCTGTTCGCGATCACCCTCGTGGGCACCTTCGCCATGCTCGCGCACAGCCCGCTCGACACGCTCGACATCGAGCAGGACCGCAGCAAATACTTCTGGCTGTTCGCGCGCTACGCCTACCTGCTCGTTCCGTTCCTGTGCGCCGGGCTCGGCATCGCGATCGCGCTGAACGAGTTCAAGGGGTCCGTGCACCGGACGTACTTCTGGAACCTGCTCGGTTCGGCGGCGGGCAGCTTCCTGTTCGTGCTCGCGATCCGGCCGCTCGGCGGGGTCGGTGCGGTGCTGTTCTTCGCCGCGCTGGGCGGAGTCGCTGCCCTGCTGGCGGTCGCGGGCGCGCGCGGCTGGACGGCGCTCGCGGCGCGCACGCTCGGCGCAGCGGCCACCGTGGCCGCGCTCGCCGGCATGGTCATGCCGCAGACCGCGGAGCGCTGGCTGCCGGTCAAGCCGGCGCGCAGCAAGGCGCTGACCCTGTTCGAGACGCTCTACGACGTCGTCGACGCCTGGTACCGCGAGCGCGACCCGAACCACCCGGCGCGCGACCCGGCGCACCGCCGCACCGTGTGGACGCCGCTGTGCCGCATCGACACCGTGCCGATGCCCCGCGATCCGGGGCAGGCCGAGCGCGACCGGCAGGACCCCGCGCGCGCCCCGCGCTCGCAGGTGCACGTGTTCCAGGACGGCGACGCGCCGACCGTGATCTGGTCGCACGGCTACGCCGAGGACCGTGACTACGCCGCGCACTGGTACGGCATCGGCTACCGCCTGCTGCAGCGGCCGGACGTGCTGATCATCGGGCCGGGCGGCGGCAACGACGTCGAGACCGCGCTGCACGCCGGCGCGCGCGCGGTGACCGCGGTCGACATCAACGGCGACACGCTCGACCTCGTGAAGGGTCCGTTCCGCGAGTACACGGCCGACCTCTACCGCCGGCCGGAGGTAACCGCGGTGCACAGCGAGGGGCGCAGCTACCTGCGTCGGCAGGGCGACCGGAAGTTCGACATGATCGTCCTGTCGGGCACGGACACGTATGCGGCGCTGTCGTCCGGCAGCTACATCTTCAGCGAAAGCTACCTCTACACCGCCGAGGCGCTCGACGACTTCCTCGCGCACCTGACCGACGACGGCGTGCTGCAGGTGCTGCGCTTCCGCTTCGTGCCGCCGCGCGAGGAACTGAAGCTGGTCACGACCGCGGGCGAGGCGCTGCAGCGGCTCGGCATCCGCGACCCGCGCGCGCACTTCGTGGTCATCGACCAGGAGGACTCGCAGGCGCAGGCGATCTGGAAGGAACTCGACGGCGGACGCGCGCGCGACGCGCGCATGGGCGCGGTCGCCGACAGCCTGGTCGAGTTCGCCCGCCAGCCGATGCGCTACAGCATCACCCTGGTGCGCAAGAGGCCTTTCACCGCCGACGAGGTGCGCGACCTCGCCGCCGCGATCCCGGCGTTCAACGCCAACCCGGCGGTGCAGCACGAGCTGGTCTACGACGCCGGCACCGGGGTCGCGCCGGGCAGCGCCGACACCGCCTACGGCCGCGCGCTCGCCGCGATCGCCGACGGCAGGCAGGCCGAGTTCTTCGCCGAGTACCCGTACCGCGTCGAGCCGGCGAC
>DATGPD010000069.1:0-2495 GCA_035305285.1 Planctomycetota bacterium | reverse complement strand
CTCGAGCGTCTCGATGACCAGGTCGCCCAGTGCGGTGTGCGCGCACAGCAGCACATAGCCCTGCGCGCGTTCTGCGGCCGACAGGCCATAGTCGGCGTGCAGGATCTCGCGCGTCTCGCCGGAGATCACCCGCGCCTTGCAGAGGCCGCAGTTGCCGCCCGCGCAGCCGTAGTTCAGGCCGAGCCCCGCTTTGAGCCCCGCTTGCAGGATGCTGTCGTTTCCCTGGACGAGGAACTCGTGTCCGCTCGGCCGGACCACCACGTTCGCGTACACGAGTTTCAGCATGTCGGTCATGGCGTCGATGTGATTGTCGGATTCGCTGCCCAGCACGCGCGCCAGCCCCCGCTCGAGCATCTCGCGCGCCTCGTCGGCCAGCCCCTCGGGGGCCGGACGAGCGTCGAGGCGCTCGATTGCCGACGCCACCAGCGCGTGATACGCCTGCAGGTGCCGGCGCATCTCGGCGAGCTCCTGGCTCTGCGCGAACAGGCGCTGCGACAGGATCTCGGGCGAGGGCAGGACGTGCTCGCGCACCCGCCGGCCGAACGATTCCTCGCGGATCCGCGCGACTTTCTCGAGCAGGCCGGAATCCTCGAGGCTGGTCTGCGGAAACACGCGCAGCAACTCGTCGGTGTCGACCAGCCCGTCGAACTGCGCGAGCTCCCCGGCGCGGATCATCCGCTGCAGGACCGCCCTGGAGACGCCAACCAGCTGCGCCGCTCTGGAAACCGTCAGTGCCCGTGACATCTTGGCTGTTGCGTTGCTGCCTGGCGCTGCCGGCCCGGCGCGCCCCGGCCGTCGCGCGAATCGGCCCTGCGCGACAACCGATAGAATGGCATCGCTTCCCACGGACAATCTATCATCGAATGGGGTGTCGTGAAGATCTGCATCGTCTCGGACAGCCACGATCGCGCGCCGATGCTCGCAGCGGCCGTGTCGGCGGCAAGACAGGCCGGAGCGCAGGCGGTCGTCCACTGCGGCGACGTGATCGGCGCAGGCACGCTCAAGCCGCTGCTCGCGCTGGGGTTGCCGGTGCACGTGGTGCACGGCAACAACCTTGGTGACGCGATGGCGCTGCACCGGATGTGCGCGGACTCCGGCGGGCTGCTCGTCTATCACGGCGCCGACGCCGAACTCGAGCTCGGCGGTCGGCGGATCTTCGCGACCCACTACCCGCACTACGCGCGGGGAATCGCCTGCACCGGCGACTACGAGATCGTCTGCTGCGGGCACTCGCACCGCGCGTCGGTGACGCGAGAGGCGACGGTCTCGGGCGGCACGACCTGGCTGGTCAATCCGGGCACGATCGCGGGATTGCACGCGCCGCCGACCTGGATCCTGGCCGATCTCGACGCCTGCGAGTTCGAAATCCGGACGCTCGAATGACGGGGCAGCGCGCGTCGGCCGTGGACAACCCGCCGTTCTTCCCGCCGCAGCGTTACGACGACCCGGCCGCGGCGCTGGCGCAGGTCGTCGCGATCCACGAGGCCGGCGTGGCCTGGCTGCGCGAGGCCGTGCAGCGCTTCGTGGCCGGGCAAGACCCTTCGCATCGCGTGCACGCGTTCTACCCGTTCGTGCGCATCCGGACCGAGACGGTGGCGCGCGCCGACTCGCGGCTCAGCTACGGGTTCGTCGCCGGGCCGGGCACCTACGAGACGACGCTGACGCGCCCCGACCTGTTCGGGCGCTACTACCTCGAACAGTTCCGGTTGCTGGTGGCGAACCACCAGGTGCCGATCGAGGTCGGTACCGGGAAGACGCCGATCCCGGTGCACTTCGCGATGGCCGGCCAGGGCCACATCGAGGGGTCGATCGACGCTGCCCGGCGGGGCCTGATGCGCGACCTGTTCGACCTGCCGGACCTGGGCGCGATGGACGACGGCATCGCCAACGGCACCTGGGTGCCGCGCGCGGGCGTGCCTCGTCCGCTGGCGCTGTTCACCGCGCCGCGCGTCGACTATTCGCTGCACCGGCTGCGCCACTACACCGCGACCGAGCCGGCACACTTCCAGAACTTCGTGCTGTTCACCAACTACCAGTTCTACGTCGACCAGTTCGTGCGGCTCGGCCACGAGCTGATGGCCGAGGCCGAGCCGGCGGCGCACGGCTATTCGGCGTTCGTCGAGCCGGGCAACGTCGTGACGCGCCGCGCGGTGCTGGCAGGGGGTGCCGCGTCCGGGGGGCAAGCGTCCGGGGCGCCGGGCCCATCCGCCGCCGCAGGGCAGCATCCGGCGCCGGGCAGGCTGCCGCAGATGCCGGCCTACCACCTGATCCGCGAGGACGGATCGGGGATCACGATGATCAACATCGGCGTCGGCCCGGCCAACGCGAAGACGATCACCGATCACGTCGCGGTGTTGCGGCCGCACGCGTGGATCATGCTCGGTCATTGCGCCGGGCTGCGCACGACGCAGCAGCTCGGCGACTACGTGCTCGCGCACGGCTACGTGCGCGAGGACCACGTGCTCGACGAGGACCTGCCGCCGTGGGTGCCGGTG
>DATGPD010000068.1:0-4038 GCA_035305285.1 Planctomycetota bacterium | reverse complement strand
GGGAGCGTGCTTCCCCTGGCCCTGGTGTACGGGCTCGGGATCGTGCTGATGTTCGTGGTGATCGGCGCGGTGGTCGGGGCACCGATCCAGGCGTTCGCGACGCACCCGGTGACCAACCTCGCGTTCGCGGCGGTGTTCCTCGTGTTCGCGCTCTCGCTGTTCGGGCTGTTCAACCTGCAGCCGCCGCGCTGGATGATGAACCTCGCGGGGCAGGCCTCGGGGAAGGGCGGCTTCGGCGGCGTGTTCCTGATGGGCGCGACGCTGGTGATCACGTCGTTCACCTGCACCGCACCGTTCGTCGGCACGCTGATCGGCTCGGCCGCCGCGCTCGGCCTCGGCTGGGTGGTGCTCGGGATGGCGGTGTTCGGGCTGACGATGGCGGTGCCGTTCGTGCTGCTCTCGCTGCTGCCCGGCAAGGCGCGCGCTCTGCCGCGCGGCGGCGAGTGGATGAACACGCTCAAGGTGTTCCTCGGCTTCGTCGAGGTCGCCGCGGCGCTCAAGTTCGTGTCGAACGCCGACATCATCGGGCAGTGGAACAGCCTGCCGCGCGAGCTGTTCCTGTGGCTGTGGGCCGGCATCTTCGGCGTCGCCGGCCTGTACCTGCTGGGGATGATCCGCATGTACGGGAGCGACGGCGTGATCGGGCCCGGGCGCCTCGTGGGCGGGCTGGCCACGATCCTGTTCGCCGTCTACTGCGTGTTCGGCGCGCTCGGCAGCCCGATGGACGCGGTGATGTCCGGGATCGTGCCGAACTACTCGGCGGTGGCCGCCGACGGCGGCAACCGGTTCGCCGCGCTCCAGCCCAAGCACACCATCGTGCGCGACGACCACGACCGCGCGGTCCAGCTCGCCGCGGCGGAGGGCAAGCTCGTACTGATGAACCTGACGGGGTTCATATGAGCGAACTGCCGCATGATGGAGGACGGTCCGTTCATCCACGACCCCGAGATCTCGTCGCTGCTGCGTGACTCGTTCATCGAGTCCCGCCTGCACACCGACGCGCACACCGAGTACTCCGAGACGGTGATCCGCGAGCTGCAGGACCGCTACGCCGACGGCAACCGCGCGCAGCCGATCTACGTCGCGATCGACCCGCTGACCGGCAGGGCGCTCGCGCGCCTGTTCGGCGCCGACCAGGCGGGGTTCCTGCCGTTCCTGAAGCAGGCGCTCGCCGCCAGGGCGCAGTAGCGCGCCGCCCGGCGCGCCGTTCAGCGCAGCGCGAGTCCGGTGGCCCCGACGATGGGCCACGCGCGCGGTGAGGTCAGCCGCGCGGTGTCGAACTCGACGACGTGCACGTCGGTCGCGACGTAGAGCCGCTCGCCCGCGTCGCTCAACGCGAGGTGCTGCACGAGCTGGGCGGGGGCGAGGTTCGCCGCGAGCGTGGTGACGCGGCGGAACGCGGGCGAGTCCTCGGCGACGTGCGCGCGCACGACCGCGCCGAGCGAGGCGCAGAACAGCTCCTCGCCGCGCGGGTCGGCGATGCACGATCCCAGCACGGCGGGCAGGGGCGTGCGCGGCACGCTGGTCTCGCCGCCGAGGTTCTGCACGCCGGCCGTACCCGGGTCCATGTCGCGCACCGTGAACGTCGCGACGTCGACGACCGCGATCTCGCCGGGCTGCCCGGTCGCGACGAGCGGCACGTAGAGGGTTTCGCCGTCGGGCGAGATCGCGACGCCCGTCGCGAACTTGCCGTCGAAGACGAGCACGCCGGTCGCCTGGTGGAAGGTCGTGCTCGTCGGGTCGACGTCGATCCGTGTGAGGCTGCCGGCACCGCCGCTACGCGGCCCGAGCGCGGCGACGAACGCCACCGTGCTGTCCGGGGTGAACGCGATCGCGCGCGGGTCGGCGACCTGCTCCAGGCGGATCGGTGCACCGGGCCACGGCTGGCCGAGCCCCGGCCCGGGGCGCGCGTCGTGCGCCGCGATCGGCGGGCTCTCGCCGGGATCGCCGCCGTACAGCACGTAGGCGCGGCTCCCGTCGGGCGTGACCGCGATCCCCGCGACCGGGCCGTCGTGCGCGAGCGCGGCGTTGGCTTGCCAGGTCGGCGGGAAGGTCGCGGTGGCGAAGATGCGCAGGCGCGCGGTCGCCGGGTCGGGCTGCAGCGCGACGCGGCCGCCGTTCGCGTAGGCCACGCCGCTGCCCTGCGCGAAGTGCGTGCGGTCGTAGTCGACGACCGTGCCCGCGGCGAGGTCGATCGCGGTCTGCGGATCGGGCTCGCCGACCAGCGAGCGGGACACCAGCAGCTCGCCGGGCAGGGCCGGCACGAGGCGCAGACCCGTCGTCGCCGCGAACCCGAGGGGGTTGGGCGCGAAGTCGTCGAGCGTGAACGCCTGCACGTACAAGGCGGCGCCGAGCAGGGCGGGGTTGTTGGGCAGCGGGGCCGGCACATCGCCCGACCCGCCGCCGTCGCCCTGTCCGGTGAGGAAGTAGGCGCCGCCGTACACCGCCACCGACGTGTCGATCAGGAAGCGGATGCCGCCGAACGTCGCGTCGCCCGCCCGGGCGGAATAGAACGGGAAGGTCCAGGTGCCGCCGAGCGCGCGTTCGACGCGCAGGCGAAAGCCCGCGTCGCCCGGCCGGGGAGTGCCGTTGGCCCAGATCGTCGGCGCGATGTTGCCGCTGCCCGGCGTCGGCGTGCCGTAGCGGCGGATGGAGTCGCCGGCGACGACCGCGGTGCAGAACAGGGACGGACAGGCGAGCAGAGCCCACGTCAGGCGGGCGCTGCCGCGGAGGGGAGCGAGCATGGGAGAGCGAGGCGGAAGGGAGGGAAGCGGGCGGGCGATGATAGCGGCCGCATGCGGGGCCGCCCTGCGTGCGGCACGACCGTGCGCCACGGCCCGCGCTGCTCGCCTTCGGACCGCTGCCACGGCGGCTTCGCCGCGGCGCGAGTCGCGGCCGGGGATCGCGTCCCCGGCCGCGCCGCTTTGGTACCTCCTGTAGGGATCGAACCTACGACCCGCGGATTAAGAATCCGCTGCTCTACCAGCTGAGCTAAGGAGGCGCGCGGGGTGGCAGACACCACCCCGAAGGGCCGCGGAAGGTAGCGCGCGCGCCGCGCTCGTGCAATCGACAAACTGCCGATGGTCGCCGCGACGCTGTGCGGCTGGCATAGTGCGCACGCCGCATGGCCGAACCGCAGCCCGCATGCCCGCCCGATCTCTCGGTCGTGGTGCCCGTGTACAACGAGGTTGCGACGCTCGCGCAGATCGTCGAGAAGGTCCTCGCGCTGCCGGTGTCGGTCGAAGTGCTCCTGGTCGACGACGGCAGCACGGACGGCTCGGGTGCGCTCTGCGACGAACTGGCCGCCCGCCACCCGGGGGTGGTGCGCGCCTTCCATCTGGAACGGAACCGCGGCAAGGGGGCCGCGGTGCGCACCGGCATCGCGGCCGCGACCGGGCGCGCGGTCGTCGTGCAGGACGCCGACCTCGAGTACGACCCCGAGGACCTCGTGCGCCTGCTGCACGAGATGGACCGCCGCGGCACGCCGGTGATCTACGGATCCCGCCGGCTGCACCACCGGAGCAAGACCGCGCAGGCGCGCTACTACTGGGGCGGCGTGCTGGTCACCTGGGTCACCAACCTGCTCTACGGCGCCCGGCTGACCGACGAGCCGACCTGCTACAAGATGTGGCGGCGCGAGCTGATCCAGTCGATCCCCCTGGAGTGCGACGGGTTCGAGTTCTGTCCCGAGGTGACCGCCAAGGTCCTGCGCCGCGGGCATCGCATTCCGGAGATCCAGATCCGCTACACGCCGCGCTCGATCCACGAGGGCAAGAAGATCCGGGTGAGGGACGGGTGGAAGGCGATCTGGACGCTCCTGCGCCTGCGCTTCGGCAAGGCGTGACCCGGCGCGCCGCGCTGGTCGCGCTCGCGGCGGTGGTGCTCGCCGTGTTCGCGGCGTTCCATCCGCTGTGGCTGCACGGCGACAGCTGCATGGCGGCCCAGGGGTCGCCCGGCGTGACCCTGCTGGGTCCCGCGGCCGCGACCAGCCACGGCCAGCTGCCGCTCGCGGACGCGGTCGCGGCCTACATCGACGAG
>DATGPD010000067.1:0-6539 GCA_035305285.1 Planctomycetota bacterium | reverse complement strand
GTGCGAGCCTGCTGGTCCAGACGAGCAACGTGTGGGGCGGCGATCCCGATCCCGCCGTGCTCGCCAAGCCGGGTACCGTCGCGATCTTCGGCGAGGCCTCGTGGCGCGCGTACTGGTTCGGCGTGAAGGTGCGCAACGCCGACGACGACGCCGCCGGCGTTGTGTTCCGCTGGGTCGACGCGGACAACCACTACCGGTTCAGCTGGGACGTGGAGCGCGGTTACCGGCGGCTGGCCAAGGTGGTCGGCGGGCAGTGGACGTTGCTGTGGGCCGACGCCGCGCCGCTGCCGCACTCGGTGTGGCATGACGTCGCGGTGGAGGCGGTCGGCCCGGTCCTGCGCGTGTTCGCCGACGGCCACGAGCTGTGCTCGGTGGTCGACTCCAGCCACCCGGAGGGCAAGGTCGGCCTGTACTCCTGGCGCAGCGCCGGGGTCGCGTTCGACGACGTGGTCGTACGCCAGCCGTACGTCGACGTCGCCTCGTTCGCGGCGCGCACGCAGTCCGGGCGCGTCGAGATGCTCGGCAGGGCACCGCAGGGGATCGGCGCGGCGTGGATCGTGGCGTTGTCGTTCAGCCGCGCGAACGGCATCCCGCTCGCACTCATCGATCCGCGCGACCCGCGCGTCCTGCCGCTCGACCTCGACCCGCTGTTCGTCACCACGCTCAATCCGTTCCCCGGCCTCGTCGGGTTCCGCGGGTTCGTGCCGCCCGATGCGACGATCCGTGCCTCGATCGACGTGCCGGTGGTCGCCGCGCTGCGCGGCATGCAGGCGTTCGCCGGCGGGTTCACCCTGGACCTGACCGCCCTGCGCACGCGCGACGTGCTGCCCTCGGTGCCGATCTGGTTCCCGTGAGCCCCGCGCGGGTCACGCGGTCCCCGGCCAGAGCCAGGCGAACGTGCCCGCGGTCAGCAGCGCGTAGACCAGGCCGTCGACCATGCTGCGCGCGGTCAGCGACCACGGCTTGCCCATCCAGATCGAATCGGACGGTCCCTGCCAGGCATAGCCCAGCCACGCGGTTACCCCCACGACGCGGAACACCGTGAGGTACTCCACGCCGCGCGGCAGCGTCGCCATGGCCACGTAGCCCGCGAGCAGGCCGACGAGCAGCGTGTAGGCGAACCACTTGGCGAGGAACTGGCCGAGCTTCACCTGGCCGGTCGGTCGCACGTACACCACCGCGTTGACGCCTTCCTCGAGCTTGCGCACGAACTCGGGCGAACCCATCTCCTTCGGGTCGGCGCAGTGCGGCACGAGGTACTGCCCGGGCGCCGGCGCGCCCGCGCGCAGCGCGGCGCGCACGTCGTCCTCGTTGGCCAGCTTGCGGTACTCCGCCTTGTGCAGTTGCAGCACCATGTGGATCACCGAGCTGGCGATGAACACGAGTACGGAGGCGCCCAGCGCCGGGAGAAGGAGTTCGGACCACTCGACCATCGGGACCTCCTGAAGCTCGTTCGGGACCGGCGCAGGACACCCCGGGCCGCGGACCGAATCAAGCCTAGGCCTCTGCGCGGCGCGCGGACGATGGGGTCTCGGGACGTTCGCCCCGGCGCGCAAGGCGGTATGGTGCGGCGCTCCTCGTCGATGCCCGGGCGCGCACAGCGCATGCCGCTGCGTACCCGCCAGCCCGAACACTCCGTCCGATGCTGCGATCCAACGCCGACCGAATCTGTGCCGAGCTCGGACCGAACGACCGCGTGCTGGACATCGGCGGCTGGTACCAGCCGTTCAACCGCGCCGACGTCGTCGTCGACCTCCTGCCGTACGAGACGCGCGGCACGGGCGGGTACCGCGGCCCCGAGAAGGAACGGTTCACCGCCGACACCTGGATCCAGCACGACGTGAGCAGCCGGCGGCCGCTGCCGTTCCGCGATCGCGAGTTCGACTTCGTCACGTGCGCGCACGTGCTCGAGGACATCCGCGACCCGGTCGGGCTGTGCTCCGAGCTGATGCGCGTCGCCAAGCGCGGCTACATCGAGACGCCGTCGCGTCTGGTCGAGCAGACCTACGGGCTCGAAGGCCGGAACTACGCCGGCTACTACCACCACCGCTGGCTCGTCGAGATGGGCGACGGCGAGGTCCGGTTCCGGCACAAGCCGCACCTGCTGCACGGGCACTGGCCGTGCCACTTTCCGCGCAGCGTGCTCCGCGACCTCCCCGAGGAGCGCTGGGTCACGTTCATGTTCTGGGAAGACCGCTTCGACGCCTACGAGGTAGTGTCGGTGTCGCAGATCGAAGTCCGCCGCGAGCTGGAGGAGTTCGTGCGGCGGCACTACCGCTACCCCGCGATCTACCGCTGGCTGGACAGCGACTGGCCCGGGGCGGAGCCGCGCATCCGGCCGCGGCAGGTGGTGAAGAAGCTGCTGCAGCTCCTGCCCGGTCTGCGCGATCTGGGCCGTCCACCGGTCGCGCCGAGCATCTGGGACGGGTTTTACGAGGTCGAGTCGCGCGCGTTCGAGCCGCCGCGCCCCGTACCCCGCGTGCCGCGCGCGTGATCGGCGCAATCGGCGCGCCGGGGCGTTCCGGCGGCGTGCCCGGGTGCCTCACGTCGGAACGATCGCGCGGCGCGGCGTGTCTCCGGTCGGGACCTCGTGTCGACGTGCGCCGCAGCCGCGTCGCGCCCCGCGACGAAAGCGAGGGTGCCCGACGCGAGACGCGCGGGCGGAAGGGGAGCTGAGATGAGTTCAGAACGGGGGACGGCGCGGGAACGCGCCGACGGACATCGTCCTTGCCGCGCGGCAAGGTCAGGCGCGCGGCGCGCGATCGCGATCTTGACGCCGCTGCTCGCCGGCCTGGCGGCGTGCGGTTCGGGCGGCGGTGCGAGTCCGGGCGGCGGCGGTGGCGGCGGCGGTGGTCCTTCGGTGGACCTCGGCACCGCGACCCTGGCCAACTACGACGCGCGCACGCGCCGCGTCATGCAGGTCGTGTGCCTGCCGCTCGCCGAGATCGACGGCATCAAGGCCGGGGACCCGATCACGGTCCTCGATCCGGGCACGGGGCAGGACGAACGCTGCCAGGTGGAGCCGAACTGGCTCATGCCGTACCGCGACGGAATCCAGCGCTGCCTGCGTTTGACGTTCCCGGCGGTCGTCGCGAGCGGGCCGCGCACGACGTTCCACTTCCGGCGCAGCGCCGACGGCGCGCTGCCCGGGTTCCGCGTGCGGCCGAACGTCGACGAAGGGCTGCGCGCGGTCGGCCTGCGGTTCTTCGTCGGGCCGAACAGCGACCGCTGGGTGCAGGTCAAGGCGGCGGGCGCGCCGCTGCCCGAACCGATCTTCTCCGGCCCGCGCTCGCGGCTCTACCGCTGGTTCGCGCGCATCTACGAGCCGTCGCACGCCCCGAGCCTGCGCACGCAGATGTGGTGCGAGGTCGACATCGAGGTGTTCGACGACGAGGACTACGCCGAGTTCTCGACCCGCTGGGGCTGCTGCGATCCGCGGATCGACGAGCCGAACGGGTTCGAGCGCGGCCACCTGTCGCTCGACGACACGCGCGTCGGCTTCGACTTCGAGACGCGCAGCCCGACGCTGTGCCAGCCGGTGCCGTTCTTCCCCGAGCAGTGCGTCGTGTCGCTGGGCCATGACGGCCAGCGCTGGCGCTGGGTGCAGGACGAGCGCCAGGCCTACCAGGGGCAGATCCTCAACGACGTCCTGCCGTGGGGGATCGCCGCGCAGGCGCGCGGCGTGCTGCTGTTCCGCGGCACGAGCGGAACGACCGGCGACGCGTTGCGCGACGCGTCGCTGCAGGCGTTCGTCGACACGCCCGAGCCGGTGCTCGCGATCGCCGACACCTGGGGCATCCGTCAGGAGGCGTACGGGCCGGTCGGCCACCTGCCGCGCCCGTTCAAGAAGCACGAGCACTACGAGCGCACGCGCGACTTCGAGGTCGTGCGCACCCGGCTCGAGTCGGAAGCGCGCACGCTGCTGTCCGGTTCGTCGCCGACCGGCAAGGCGTTCCTCTGGTACAAGGACAACGCGCAGGGGTTGGCGCTGCACCAGCAGTACGGCGGGTCGGCGACCGGCGCGCACGGCAGCTGGCAGAAGGCGCCGCTCTATCCGGCGTGCGCCTACTCGGTGCCGGGCATCGGCCTGCACGTCGAGAAGTACATGCACGCGTTCGCCGTGCCGCACGCGTTCCGCGAGGTCGACGGGCGCATCGTGAGCGCCTTCGACCATCCGGAGCTCGACATCGACCGGCTGAGCCCCATGCGCCTCAACGGCCGCGGCGACCTGCTCGGCAAGTCCGCGCTGCCGGCGTGGCGCACCAACCAGACCGCATGGTTGATCCGCGCGCCGTCGACGATCGGCACGGTCGCGCCGCCCAACGAGGGCACCGATTGCGCGCACTTCGAGCAGCCGTTCCCGTTCGCCCAGGCCGGGATCTTCGGTTCGCGCAACATGCGCCGGCTCGCCGAGAGCCTGACCTACACCGCGATCCTCGGCTCGTGGCAGCCGCAGCCGTGGAACCAGGGACGCACCGGGCAGCCGCGCGAACTCCAGCGCGGCGGGATCATGCACTCGTGGGCGCTGTGGCTGTTCGGGGCGGACACCCGGATCGCCGACCGGTGCTACGACTCGCTGTGGTCGCACTACTTCGCGCCCGCGGTCGAGGCCTGCAACCGCTCGCTCGGCCTGCCGGCGAACCGCCTCGTCCGCACGCCGAACGTCATCCATCCGAACCCGAGCGCCGGTCAGAATCGCGTCGAGCTGCGCTTCCAGCCGTACTTCCGGCCGTGGGAGGACGCGCTCGGCGTCGGCGCCTGGTACGCGATCGCGCGACTCGCCGCGCACCTGCGTCCCGAACTGGAGGTGTGGAAGACGGTGGCGAAGGACTTCGCGACCGACACCTACCGCTACGGCACGCCGACCGAGATCGACGAGCACGGCCGGATCACGTTCCGCTACCTGCGGCCGGCGCAGAACGGCGCGGCGGGCTCGGTGTACGAGCCGGGCGCCGCGGTTGCGATCGGCGGCGGCAACGGCATGCGTCCGCTGACCCGGCAGGAGATGCTGCAGAACAACTGGGAGCTGTGCGCGATGGAGAACGGCGCGTGCACGACCAGCAACGACGGCTACATGCGGCTCGGCACGCCGGGCGCGGGGACCGGCTCGTTCACCACCGCGGCGGCGTCCTACATCCTCGACCTGTACGGCGCGGTCGACGACGTGATGCTCACGCGTTACGTGCAGCCGCTGTTCGTCACCCGCGCCGGGTCGCCGGGCGGCGCGACGCCGACCTACACGTGGCTGACCGCCGAGGTGCGCTGGACGCTCGCGTTCGAGCCGATCGTGTTTGGCGCGCAGCGCAACCGGGCGACTTCGCCGGTGCCTCGGCCGAGCGGCTTCGCCACGGCGCGCCTCCCCGAGCGGAGCGAGCATGCATTCGTGGTCAGCGAGGACGACACCACGCTCTACCGCGTCTCGATCGCCGACGGCAGCATCACGCACCGCATCCAGCCCGACGTCCGCCCGGACGGCGGGCGCTGGACCGGGGTGCAGTGCGTCGGCACCGGCGGGCAGGATCTCGTCGTCCTGCTCGACGGACACGACGCGGGGTTCAACCGCCGCAGCTACAAGCTGGCCTACGCCTCCGAGCAGGCGCCCGAGTCGGGCTGGCGCACGCTGCAGTTCTCGTTCGCCGACGGCCTCGCGCGAACCTGCACCGGGTTCGCATGGGATCCCAACGTGAACGAGTGGCTGGTGCTCGCGCGCCGTCCGGCGCAGGGCAACGAGGGCGAGGCGAGCCTGTGGCGCCTGCCCCTCGTCGGCGGCACCGCGCGCCGCGACACGCGCACCGTGATCGACGTCGACCGCGCACTGCGCGTCGACGTCCTCGAGGACGGCCGGCTCATGCTCATCACCCGCAACGACGGCAAGCTGGAGCCGTACGCGTACGCGCGCGGCGGCTACTGGGGCTCGCCGCGCACGCAGTGGACGATGCCGACCGGGACGGCGTTCGCGTGCTTCACCCACCACGGGCGGATGGACGACGCGCTGCGCGTCGTGCTGGTCGGGCACGGCACGGCGTTCGTCGAAGTGGAGATCTGAGCCGCGCGCTGCCGGCCGGCGACGGATCGGCAGCGGGAAGGCGGGGAGTCGTCGCGCGGCGCGCCGCCAACCGGCGGCGCCGCCCGCCGCGTGAGCCGCACTGCGGCGAGCGAGCGCGTGCGATGCGTCCACGGCATGGGAGGTGCGGAGGTCCGCGCCTTCCTGGCCTCCGTCCGGGCCGGCAGAATCGCTCGCTTCTCCCGTGCCTTCTCCGTCCCCGCTGGACCGCGCGACCCCCGCCGCGCCGCTCCCCGAGCCGCACCTGCGTGCGCGGCCCGCGGCGCCCGTGCGCCCGGAACCGGCGTTCGGCACGTGCGCGCTGGCCGCGACGGCGGTCGCGCTCCTCGCCGCGGTGGTGTTCGTGCCGCGGATGGGCGGTGCGTTCGTCGCCGACAGCTACCAGATCGTCGGCCTGCTCGACGTGCTCCTGCGCGAGGGGAACCTGTGGTCGGAAGTGCTCGCGTCCGACGCGTACCGGGTCACGCTGCAGCCG
>DATGPD010000066.1:0-3698 GCA_035305285.1 Planctomycetota bacterium | reverse complement strand
CGCGGACACCGACCTCGCCGGCGTGGCCGACGCCGACTACCACGTCACGCCCGACGCGGTCGCGGTCGACGCGTTCGACTTCACCCGCGACCGGACGGTCGCGCTCGCCGGCGGCGTGACCACCGCGTACCTCTCGCCCGGGCGCAACCGCTTGATCCCCGGCCAGGGGTCGGTGGTGAAGCTCGCCGGCGACGACGCGGAGCGGCGCGTGCTCGCGCCGAGCTGCGCGCTGCGCGTCACGCTCGGCGACCAGCTGGCCGCCGCGCCGCCCCTGTTCGAGCCGACGCCCGCGCCCACCGCGGACGACCCGCTGCGTCCCGCGCGCCGGCAGCTGCCGACCGCGCGCATCTCGCAGCTCGCCGAGCTGCGCCGGATCTTCCGCGAGGCGCAGGTGGCGGCACAGCAGGGCATCGACGATCTCGGTCCCGGCGCGGACGAGAACCAGTACGACCCCGCCGCGCTGCTCGACGTGCTGCGCGGCGCCCTGCCGCTGCGCGTGCGCGCGGCGCGCGCGGACGACGTGCGCCGCGCGCTGCAGCTCGGCGGTGCGCTCGGCACCAAGATCGTCCTCGAAGACCCCGCCGAGCTGGACAAGGTCGCCGCGCTCGCCGCGAGCGCCGGCGCGATGGTGTCCTTCCGCGTGCCGGTGCGGCTCGGCCGCGCCAACCCCGGCGGCGAGAACAAGCTCGACCGCACGCCGAAGGTCCGCGCCGAGTCGATCCTCGCCGCTGCCCGCCTCGGCATCCCGTTCGCGCTCTCGCCGGCGCACGACGACGACCTCGACGACGTGCTGCTCGCCGCGGCGCCGATGATCCGTGCGGGCCTGGCGCCCGAGCAGGCGCTGGTCGCGCTCACCAGCGGCGCGGCGCGCGTGCTCGGCGTGCACGAACGCGTGGGCATGCTCGCTCCGGGACGCGACGCCGACTTCGCGGTGTTGAGCGGCGAGCCGTTCGAGACCGGCACGGTGGTCGAGAAGACCTGGATCGACGGCAAGCTCGCGTTCACCCGCATCGGCGAGAGCAGCCTGCTCGTGGTGCGCGCGAAGAAGGTCCTCCCCGTCGACGGCCCGCCGCTGCACGACGCGGTCATCCTGATCGAGGACGGCAAGATCAAGGCGGTCGGCGAGCGGCTGCCGATCCCGTGGGGCGCGCGCGTGGTCGAGACCAGGGGCGTCGTGGTGCCGGGGTTCGTCGACGGCTACTGCCACGCCGGACTGTCGGTCGCCGGTGGCGACGGGCAGATCCCGCGCGGCGCTCCCGACCAGATCATCGCCGACGCGGTCGACCCGAACGATCCGGTGCTGCGCGAGGCCCTCGCCGCCGGAGTCACGACGGTCGTCGTGTCCGGCCGCGACGAGACGCAGGTCGCGGGCCGCGCCGCCGCGCTCAAGACCGGCGCGACCGACCGCGCCGGCCTGGTCGTCAAGCGCACCGCGGCGGTGCGCTTCGTGCACGACGCGATCGATCCGGACGCGCTCGACCCGCTCGACGCGCTGATCGAGCGCACGCAGCGCTACCTGGAGAGCTGGCAGAAGTACGAGAAGGCGCTCGCCGAGGGCAAGGAGGTCGAGGTGACCTCGGACCGGGCTACCGAGGTCGACCCGATCACCGGCGTGTGGGAAGGCGACCTGGAGAACCCGCAGCTCCCGTTCACCATCGGGTTCAACTTCAACCTCGTGCTCGAGCGCGAGACGGTGCGCGGCCAGGTGACCGTGTTGATGCGCGGTCAGGAACGTCCGCCGGTCGACCTGGAGAACGGCACGTTCAAGGACGGCAAGCTGCGCATCGCGTTCGCGATGGGCATGGGCGGCTCGTTGACCCTCGAGGCGACGGTCGGCGAGGACACGCTCGAAGGCGAGGTCACCGGCGGGTTCTTCTCCGGGAAGGTGAAGGCGCGCCGGGTCAGCAAGGAGCTGCCCGCCGACTTCTCCGCCGGCGACGGCGCGCCGCGCAAGCCGCACGTCGACGAGGCGCTGGAACCGGTGCGCGCGCTGCTCGAAGGCAAGGCGGTCGCGGTGGTGCGCACCGCCAAGGCACCGGCGATCGCCGCGCTCCTCGCGTGGGCCAAGAAGCACAAGATCACGCTCGCGCTGCACGGCGCGGCCGACGCCGGACGTACGCCCGGCGTGCTCGGCGACGAGCGCCCGGGCGTGTTCCTCGATCCGGACTTCGTGGTGCGCGAGGACGGCGCGCTGGTCAACCGCGCCAAGCAGCTCGCCGAGGCCGGCCTGCGCGTCGCCATCACCTCGGCGGCGACCGCCGGCGCGCGCTGGCTGCCGGTGCACGCGGCGTACGCCGTGCACCACGGCCTCGACCCCGAGACCGCGCTGCGCGCGGTGACCCTGAACCCGGCGACGATCCTCGGCATCGCCGATCGGGTCGGCAGCATCGCGCCCGGCAAGGACGCCGACCTCGTCGTGTTCAGCGGCGATCCGTTCGAGCTGACCAGCCGGATCGAGGCCGTGATCTGCAACGGGGAACTGATGGTCGACAACCGGCCGCGGTGAACGTCATGCGAACCAGTCCTCAGGTGTCTGTTCCCGTGTGGGCGGCGCTCGCCGCCGCGCTCGTCTCGGCCGGCGCCGCGCAGCAGCACGAGCTGGCCCCGACCGCGGCGCACGCCGAGCTGTCGATCCAGATCTACTACGGCAAGCGCCCGCGCACGGAGGCCGAACACAAGGTCGCGGTGTGGGGACCGCTCAAGGTCCCGAGCCCGGCCTACGCGTTCCGCGCGGCGCGCGTGCTGCCGATCGAAGGCGACCCGATCGAAGGCGGCGTGGTCCTCACCAGGGACGGCGACATCGTCGCGCTCGGCCGCGCCGACGAGGTGCCGATTCCCGACGGCTACGAGGTGGTCGACTGCGGCGACGCGTGGCTGCTGCCCGGCTTCGTCGACCTGCACAACCACGTCGCCGGGGGCTCCGGCGACATCAACGACACCGTCCACCCGACCAACCCCGAGTTCCGCACGGTCGACCTGGTGACGATGGACCACCGGTCGTTGCGCCTCGCCCTCGCCGGCGGCGTGACCTCGGCGCTGTTCATCCCGGGCTCCGGCTCGAACATGGGCGGGTTCGGCACGCTGACCAAGCTCGCCGGGCGCTCGCCCGAGGAGGCGCTGATCCGCTTCCCCGGGAGCTTGAAGATCGCGCAGGCCGGCAACCCCGAACGCGGTTCGGGCGACCTCGGCGCGGGCGCGATCGGCATGAACCAGGGTCTGCGCTTCACCCTGGAGCGCGGCCGCGAGTACTACGAGGCGTGGGAGCGCTTCGACCGCGGCGAAGGCCCCGAGCCCGAGTACCGCGCCGACCTGCACTACCTGCGCGGCCTGTTCCGCCACGAGTACCCGGTCAGCGTGCACACGCAGATCTACCAGGTGGTGCTGCAGACGATCCGTCAGCTCCGCCACGAGTTCGGGCTGTGGACGTTCATCGACCACGGCACGTTCGACGCCTACCGGCTGAGCAACTTCGCGCACGCTTCCGGCGTGCCGGTGGTCGCCGGACCGCGCACCTACTACTTCCACCCCGACCACGCCCAGTTCATCGGCGTCGCCAACGCGTGGTACGCGGGTGGGCAGCACGGTTGGCGCACGCCGGTCGGCGGCGTCGGGCGCGACGGCCTCGGCATCAACACCGACTCGCCGGTGGTGCCGCAGGAGCAGCTCTTCCTGCAGGCCGCGATGGGCGTGCGCCTCGG